>CALGIA010000580.1 GCA_937916005.1 uncultured Rhodospirillaceae bacterium | reverse complement strand
AACCATAATGATGGGGTGTCCTCGGTCATGATCGGCGCCAATGACTGGGCCGGCGCCTGGGCGGTCGACGAAGTCGGCGCAACCATGTTCGCGGTCGTTCCGGGAGGCGAATTGCAGCGCGAGACCGCCTATCGGTTCGGCATCAACTGGGTGATGTATGCGCTGACCGGGAATTACAAAACCGACCAGGTCCATGTCCCGGCGATCATTGAACGGCTGGGGCAGTAGGGACGCGCCATGGCCATGCTCAGCATTGATTTTGCCCCCTTGTTTCCATGGGAAATCCTGGGCCCGCTGGCGGGCGTCGGGATGCTGATCCTGATATATGGCGCATTTCGCCGCGCCCGGGGTCTGGCCTGGCGAACGCTTTCCCTGGCGGTCATCTGGCTGAGTTTGGCCAACCCGGTTCTGGTTGAGGAAAAGCGCGAAACGCGATCCGATATCGTCACGGTGGTAGTCGATGAATCCCCAAGCCAGGACATCGGCAATCGGCCGTCCCAATCGGCGGCGGCGTTGGAGCAACTGCGTGCGAAGCTGGGAGCGGTGAAAGGTCTTGAACTCCGCATCGTTCGTACCGGGCGCACCGGCCAGACTGTTAAATCAGGCGCTGGCCCGGTCGATGGCCCGGTCGATGGAACCCGGCTGTTCGACACCGTCGCCCGGGCCCTGGAAAATGTTCCGCGCAGCCGGATCGCCGGCACCCTGATGATCACCGACGGGCAGGTTCATGACGCACCCAGGACCGGCAAGCCCGGCATCCATACCGGCCCCTTGCATGTGCTGTTGACGGGCCAGCGCAATGAGCGCGACCGCAGACTGACCATCGAGCATGTGCCGAGCTTTGCGCTGGTCGGCAAGAAGGCGCCGCTCCGCATCAAGATCACCGACACGGGAACAGATCAACGCGCCGCCCGGGTGCGCTTCAGCAAAGACGGCGGGACCGAATACAGCGTCACCGTTCCCGTTGGACGATCCTTTACCATACCCATCGAAATCGATCATTCCGGTTCCAATATCATCCAGATAGAGGCATCTCCGGTGGACGGCGAATTGACCGCCGCCAACAACCGGGGCGTGGTGCAGGTCCACGGCGTTCGTGAACGGTTGCGCGTCCTGCTTGTGTCCGGCGAACCCCACCCCGGGGAACGGGTCTGGCGCAATTTGCTCAAGGCCGATCCTTCCGTCGATCTGGTTCACTTCACGATCCTGCGGCCGCCCGGGAAACAGGACGCGACGCCGGTCCGCGAACTATCCTTGATCGCATTCCCAATTCGCGAACTGTTCGAGGTCAAGCTGGCCGAGTTCGATTTGATCATCTTCGACCGCTATAGGCGGCGCGGCGTGTTGCCGGCGCTCTATCTCGACAACATCGCCGAATACGTCAAGAACGGCGGCGCCGTGCTGGAGGCTTCAGGCCCTGGCTTTGCGACCGGCATGAGCCTGTACCGGACGCCGTTACGCAAAATCCTGCCCGGCGCCCCCACGGGACGGGTCTTCGAGCAGGGACTCAAGCCGCGCCTGACCAATGCCGGCGGGCGCCACCCGGTGACGGCCGACCTGGCAGGCGCCGACGATGAGACGCCTCGCTGGGGCCGATGGTTCCGGCAAGTCGAAGTCACCAAACGGAGTGGTCTCGCATTGATGCGGGGCGTCGGCGATCACCCATTGCTTATTCTGGACCGGGTCGGCAAGGGACGGGTCGCGCAATTGCTCAGTGATCAGGTCTGGCTGTGGGCGCGCGGATTTGAGACCGGCGGGCCCCATTCAGAACTGCTGCGCCGGCTGTCCCACTGGCTGATGAAAGAGCCGGACCTGGAGGAAAACGACCTCAGGGCCTATCTCGACGGTAAAAACCTCACGGTAATGCGACGCAGCATCAAGCCCAACCAAACGCCGGTCACCATAACCTCGCCATCGGGCAAGGAACAATCCATCTCGCTGACCAACCACGTTGGGGGCCGCGCCAAGGGAAGCCTGCCGGCGCGGGAGATCGGCATTTACCGGGTCAGCGATGGCGTCCACAGTTCGCTTGCGGCGGTCGGACATCTAAACCCGCTGGAATTCGCGGACATGCGAGCGACGGAAACACTTCTGGCGCCCGTGACGAAAGCGACCGGCGGCGGAATTCGCTGGATAGCGGACGGCATGCCTCGGATAAGCCGGGTTCGCACAGGCCGCGCGACATCCGGACCCGGCTGGTTCGGCCTGGTATCGAACCAGGATTATCGGGTGGTCAGCGTCTCCGAGGCGCCGGTTCTGCCGGGGCTCATCATCCTGCTGATCAGCCTCGGCGCGCTGATGCTGGCCTGGCGACAGGAAGGCCGCTAACTTTTACCGCGAATAATGACGGAGCAGACTGAATGATCGACGTTCGACCGGTAGACCGACTTGGGCACCACAAGCGGGATTGGCTGGAATCACGGTTCCATTTCAGCTTTGCCGAATATTACGACCCAGAGCGCATGGGATTGGGGCCCTTGCGGGTGTGGAACGACGACATTATCCAGCCGGGGACGGGATTTCCCATGCACCCCCATCGTGACATGGAAATCATCACTTACGTGCGGCGCGGCGCGATTTCACACGAAGACAGCCTGGGCAACAAAGGCCGCACCGAGGCGGGCGACATTCAGGTCATGTGGGCGGGAACCGGAATCATTCATTCCGAATTCAACCTGGAAGACGATGACCCGACAACATTGTTCCAGATTTGGATTGAACCGGCGGAGCTGGGCATCACGCCCGGCTGGGACGCGCGGCAATTCCCGAAAGATACTGGAGCGGGGAAACTGACCGTTCTGGCATCGGGCCGCGCCGGCGATGATGGCGCATTACGTATTCATCAGGATGCGGCGCTGCTCTGCGCAACACTGGGCGCGGGCGAAACCGCAACCCATCATCTGGGCGTCGACAGACGGGCCTATCTGGTTCCCGCGCGGGGCGACATCACGGTGAACGGCGTGCCGGCCAATGAACGGGATGGCGTCGCCATTACCGATGAAGACCAGATCGTCGTCCACGCCCGGAACGACTGCGAAATCGTTATGGTGGATCTGCCGTAAAAAGGATTTTATTGTTCAGGAGAGGGATTGGCGGGCGGGAGCCTGATCGTAACCTTGGTCCCCATTCCCCGCTTGCTCAGTAGGCGCAACTCTCCGCCTTGCAACTCGACCAATGACCGGGTCAAGGGCAGCCCAAGCCCGGTTCCGTCGAATTTTCGCGTCAGGATGTTTTCAACCTGACCAAATGGCGCCATGACGGTTTCAATGTCGGCCCGGGCGATCCCGATGCCCGTGTCGGTCACCGATATCTCAATTTCGCCGCCGGGCGACACACGGGCGCGCACGCGGATCTTGCCGCCTTCGGGCGTGAACTTGACTGCATTGGACAGCAGATTCATCAGAATTTGCTTGATCATCCGTTCATCGGCCAGCATCCCGGGTAGCGCATGTTCGATTTTGGTCGTGATCGAAATGCCACATTCAAACGCCCGCCCCTCGACGGTTCGGAGACTGGATTTGATGGCTTTGGCGACATCGACCATCTCGAGGCTTGCCGCCATCTTGCCCGCCTCCACTTTGGACAGGTCGAGCAAATCATTGATGACCTTGAGCAGATGCGTGCCGCTTTCATGGATATCGTTGACATAACCCAGATAATTATGGTGCCCGATGGCGCCGAACATTTCATCCTTCATGATCTCGGAAAATCCGATGACCGCGTTCAACGGCGTGCGCAGTTCATGACTCATATTGGCCAGGAATTCGGTCTTGCTGCGGTTGGCCAATTCCGCCGCGTCCTTTGCCTCTTTCAGGCCTTCTTCGGCATATTTCTGATGCGTGATATCACGTGTCACGACGAGCGAAGCGGGTTGGCCCTGCCAGGTCAGCGGAATGGAAATCACCGCCGCCCAGAACATTGTTGCATCGAGCCTGACCCGGCGCTGTTCCGTCATGGGCGTTGAAATGCCCGAAAGCACCAATTTCTGACGTTCGCGAATTTCGGCATGTTCATCGGGATGCGAGAATTCGAACATGGGTCGGCCGATAATTTGCTCGGCGAGGTCGGCTCCGAAAAGCTTCACCCCGGCGGAATTGACGAAAACGATCCGATCTCCGCTTGTGACGTGGATGGAATCCGGCGAAAGTTCCACAAGCTGGCGGTAACGTTCCTCACTCTGGCGCAGGAAATCCTGGGCCTGGTTCCTGTCGGTCAAATCCCGCATCACGCCGAGCAGCGCCGGTTTTCCGTTCCAGTTGATAAAAACCGATCTGGTTTCCACGTCGATGGTGGACCCGTCCAGCCGAATTCTTTTTTGTTCCACCGGCGGCAGAATCCGCCGTTCGGCAAGAACCTGATGGGCCCGCCGGCTGTCGTCCTCCCGGCTATCCGGATGAACCAGTTCCAGCGAACTGCGTCCGACCAGCTGGGTGTGGCTGCGGGCGCCGAACAAATCGATCGCGGCCGGATTAACAAAGGCGATCTTGCCGCCGCTGTGAATGACGACCGCGTCTGGCAGGGTTTGCATCAATCTGCGATGGCGTTCCTCGCTTTCGCCGAAAGCCTGTTCACGCTGCTTGAATTCGGTGATATCGGCATAGATGGCAACGACGCCACCTGAAGAAGTTCGCCGTTTTGTCTGGCGAATCCATCGGGAATTGGAAAATTCCAGGTCGGCGACTGACGGAAGCCCATAATGGCGCGCCATCGCCTTCGTCATCACCTGATCAAGGCTTTGATGGACGCCATCCCATAGCCCGCGCTCGAATGCTTCCCTCACCAGGGCCTGAAAAGGAACTCCCGGCTCGATGATATCGGCCAGCTCCGGCAAGATTTCTTCCCGGAAATGACTATTGAAGAGCAGCAACCGGTCGTCCGCATCAAACAGAGCGAACCCCTCGGACAGGCTTTCCATCACATCCTGGTCGAACGTTTCCGTGTCAGGCGGGGACGCCGCGTTTTGGAGTCTGGAACGCAATGCCTCATTTTCCCGCAACGCCTGAGCCAATCGCCTTTCCAGCTGTTCGGGGCGGTCCCCCGAAGAAGTGGTATTCATAAAGGGCTCAACATTGACGGGCAAGATGGCGTTCCAGAATCCCAATGCAAAAGGACTTTGTGGCAAACGGTCAATCCCAACCGTTACCGCATTCCTAATGCTCGTCGCCAGAAGTTAATCTAACGTTAACAATGCCGGCTCACACCCGCGATACAGGGCTGAATGTGACACTTGTGGCCGGAAATCATAAGAATCTGTCCCCATAACAAAAAATGCCGGAATTTTTCCAGCTTTGCATACACAAACTCAAAATATTTTCCGGGAAAGTCTATTCGTCGCCAATCCAGATAATCCCGTTTTCGGCGGCGAAATTGCGCATCCAGATAATGATCGCTATGCCGCCGATGACGACTCCTGCGAGGATCACCATCTTGAACAGGGCCATCGCGAAGGCCTGCGGAGCCGACCGTTTAATCTTGATGCGACGAACAGGGTTTGCCGGCTTGGACCTTCGCGAAAGTATCCTTTCCGCGGCATCCTCTCTTTCCTGATCAGACGAGCGGGACTGTGCATTCTGCACGATCCTGCGGCCCGTAGCCGTTCCCGAAACTTCCGATCTAGCCATATTTAAACTGCTTCATATAATTACTGCGTTCGGACAATTGGCGGATAAGCGAGGTTGTGCCCCCAAACTGGGTTTTGGTAAGACTATTTAAACCCAAACAAATAAAAGGACGGTTAACCCGGTGACGTCACAATCGGGCCACGAATAGACTTGTGCCAAGGGCATTTAGCGGCCAAAAAGGCCCTAATTTTCAAAAAAAACAAGGCCATATCCCTATGAATTCCAATTTGCCCCGGGAAACTGCGGCGCGCCGCGCCGGGGCGGATGCCGATCCGGAAAACGGGCATGTGTCCGCCTTGGACATCTCGGTGGAAGACGCCATCTTGGCGCGACGGTCGATCCGCGCGTTTCTGCCCAAGCCTGTTCCCCAAGCCACACTACGCCGGTTGCTGGACATAGCGCGCCACGCGCCGTCGGGGTCGAATATCCAACCCTGGCGGGTTCATGTGCTGACCGGAGTCAGCCTGACCGCCTATAGCGAAGCATTGATCGCCGCGGCGCGGAACAACGAACCCCGAGACATGGAATACCAGTATTATGCGCCGGAATGGCGCGAACCATTCCAGGCCCGTCGCCGTGCCTGCGGGTTTGGATTATATTCCGCCATGGGCATCGAACGCGGCGACACGCAAGCCCGGCGAGAGGCCTTCGAGCGTAATTATTTGTTTTTCGGAGCGCCGGCCGGTTTTTTGCTCTGGATACCCAGCGATCTCGAACACGGCTCTTGGCTCGATTATGGAACCTTCATACAATCCATATCGCTGACCGCCCAGAATTATGGGCTGGCGACAATCGCCCAGGGCGCGCTCGGCGAATACCCCCATGTCGCCCATGAAATGTTCCATATGGGTAATGACTACACGTTAATCGGTGGCATGAGCATAGGTTGGCCCGACTCGGATGCACCGGTAAATTCCTTCCAACCCGACCGCATCGAAGTCGATGAATTCGTCACATGGCTGGATTGAGACACGTTCGGCAAGCAAGCCCAGGAGTAGCAGATGGTTGATTCGGCGAGGCGCGCCGCATACCGCGACAAGATTTACGGCGCGGATTGGAAAGCATGGAAGGATCCGGAATTTCCGGAGATTTTCAATCCGACGGAGTTGTTGCTGGATAAACATATGGCCGGCGGGACCGCCGACCGCACTGCCTTGATCGTCGATAATGAACAATACAGCTATCGGGAGCTACTCGCGACAGTGTGTCAGGCGGGGCATGGTTTGCTCTCGCTTGGGCTTGAAGCCGAGAACCGAATTCTCCTGTTCGCCAATGACAGTCTGGATTTTATCGCCACCTGGCTGGGTGCGGTCCGCGCGGGGATTGTCCCGATCGTGGTGTCGGATCAGTATAAAGCGCCGATGCTGCTGTATTTTCTGCGTGATACCGCGGCGAAGGCCCTGTTCATCGATACGGAGCAGATCGAAAAATTCGCCCAGATCGCCGATGACCTTCCGGCAACGTTACAACAAGTGATCTTCCGCGGTGAAGCCGTGCCGCTGATACATGGGCCGCGGCAGACACATTATCGAAAAATGATCGAAGGGCGTCCCAGCCATATGTCGCCCTTGCCCCGGCACTGCAACGACATCGCCTATATGTTTTATTCGGGTGGCACGACGGGAACAGCCAAGGGCATCACCCACCTGGTCAGTGATTTTCCCATTATACCGGAACGTCACGGCGCATTTTGGGAATACGGCCCGGACGACGTGGTCCACGCGACGTCGAAAAAATTCTTTACCCATGGACTATGGCCAGGTGTCCTGATCCCGCTGTACTGGGGCGCAACCAGCGTCATCAGCCGATTACCGCCGATCCCGGAAAACGTGATTGCAATCGTCGAGGGCCTGCGCGTCACCAAGCTGATCACCGTTCCAACGATCATCAAGAATATGATGCAGCATGTGGAATCCAATCGTTTGCGACCGGATTTTTCCAGCCTGGACCTGGCAATCACCGCATCGGAAAAAATGCCGGCGGAAATTTTTCAGAAATTTCACGAGACGTTCGGCGTGGAGCTCCTCGATTCAATCGGCAGCTCCGAGATTACCTATGAATGGATCGCCAACCGGCCGAGGGAATTCCGGCGTGGCAGCCTGGGCAAACCTGTTTTTGGCGTCGAGATCCGACTGGTTGGCCCGAATGGAGCGGAGATCACCGAACCGGACACCGACGGGGAAGCCTGGGTAAAAAGCTGCACGGCGTGTTTCTACTATTGGCGCAAATACGACAAATCCAAGGAAACCTTCATCGGCCAATGGACGCGAACCGGCGACATGATGTCTTTCGATGAAGACGGTTTCTTCTGGTTTTCCGGCCGCAGCGACGACGTCTTCAAGGTCAAGGGTCTATGGGTATCACCCATAGAAATCGAGGCGGAATTAACCGAACATGACGCGGTTCTGGAAGCGGCGGTCATTCCCGTGGAAGACAGTGACGGGCTGACCTCCCCCAAGGCATTCGTGGTCCTGCGCCCGGGTTCTATGCCGTCCGGCGCATTGACTGAGGCGTTGAAATCGAACGTTCAGAAAATCGGCGGCTACAAGGTGCCGCGGGAAATCGTCTATGTCGACGATTTGCCCCGCACCACTCTGCTGAAAATAGATCGGCGCGCGCTTCGCCTGCGCGAGAAAAAAACCGATTAACCGATGCGCTGAAAAACCGTGTGGCCGGCATCATTGCGATATTTGTGCAACCGTCTTTCGGTGACCAGGTAGTTGAGATGGGCCAGCGCCTCGCCCATGGCGAAGGCGATCTGATGGTCGTCCAGTTCACGCCTGAACAATATGGGCAACACATCCATTGCCGTGCGCGGCGTCTCGCAATGAACGGCCGCGGCGTCGAGACGTTCGTCGTGATGTTCAACCAAGCCGGTAAGCCGGTCATGCAGGCCACGAAACGGGCGGTCATGAGACGGCAGCACCAACACGTCCTCGGGCAGCGGCCGGAAGCGGTCGAAACTGTCGATGAAATGGCGTAGCGGATCGCCGTCCGGTTCGGTGTACCAGACGCTGACATTCGTTGTGATGCGCGGCAGCACCTGATCGCCGGAAATCAACAAATTCAGGGACTCGCAATAAAGCGAAACATGTTCCGCGGAATGTCCGCCGCTGGTGATCGCCCGCCAGTCGCGTCCGCCGATCTCGATGATATCGTCATCGCAGATACGATGTACGGAAACGGGAATTTTCGTGGTGCCGCGCCCGAAATCGGGCCGCTCAGCCTTATAACGCTTGGACACGGCCGGATCGAGCCCGTTTTCCACGAAAAATTCCATCCAGCCGTCCACATCGTGGGTGACGCTCTGTGTCCAGGCCAGATGGGCCTGGAGAAACTCGGCATAGCTCATCCACATTTTCGCGCCGTATTCGGCCTCGAACCAGCCGGCAAGCCCGAGATGATCGGGATGAAAATGGGTAATGATAGTGCGCTTGATGGGTTTGCCCCCAGCGAGACGGCCGAAAATCGCGCGCCAGTAATCGCGGATTTCGTCGGTGTTGAAGCCGGTATCGATGACGGTCCAGCCATCGCCGTCCTCCAATAGCCAAAGATTGATGTGATTGAGCTGAAACGGCAGCGGCATGCGGACCCAATGGACCCCGGGAGCCACTTCCAGCGTTTCGCCAAATTCAAGCGCGTCGTATGGATAATCAGGAGGGTTGGACATCGGAGATTACATACGTCGTCACGGCATAAAAGGAAAGATGCTTCGGCGTATGTGGCTCAGCCGGATAGCAGGCTGAGCTGGTTGTTCATCTCATCCTCGGTAAACGGATAATCGAACCCGTATCGGGCATTGATCAAATTTCCCGGCTGTATTTGGGCGAGGCGCTTTTGGATATCGAGGGCAAATCGCATGTTGAATCCGCCCTTCCAGCATATCGCGGTTATAAGGTTCGCGCTCTTGGTAACGACTATTCGCTCAACGGTCTTTTGCGATATCCGGGATCTGAGCGCGAGGGCGGCGATAACGAAATCATTGTCCCGGGAATCGAGCGCCAATTCGACCGCGGCGTCGTTAAGCTTGCCCGCCTGAAACAGCCGCAGCGCCCGATCGTCCGATCCGCCCCAATCGCCGGGCGGGCTGTCCTTGACAGCGGGGGGCAGCGCCGTCGGCCCGGATTTCGATCGGGTCTCGGCGATCTCGTTGATTTGCACCGCCATCGCCGGGTCGAGATTGCCGCGCCCCTTGAGAATTGACAGCAGCGGGCCAGGAATGAAACGGGCCAGGGACAAGGCGGCTTTGCCGGTAAGATTTGGCCGCCGGACCAAGGGCTCGCGCCATTCCTCAACTCGCTCGGCGCGAATCGCGAGAGCCTCGATTGTTGCGTCGGAGATATCGGCCTTGTGGTTGTTCAACATGCCGGTTACCGGCGCCACACGGCCGTTGGCGGCGATGGCGCCAGCCAGGCGCGGCCCGATATTTGCGCGATTCGATGCGGCCTCGACCGCCCATTCCGGTGCATCCTCGCCGACAATGTCGGCGAGAGCATCGTCGCCGAGCACCGGCGAATATTCGATGACCGGGCCGGCAACCTCCGGTTCCGGGTCACGGGCGAGCTGAGTAACAATCTGATGCGGCGCCGACGCCCAGCCCTTCAGCGCTTCAGCCAGGGCCTTGCGGACCCGGATGACGGAATCGGTCGCCAGGGTTTCCAGGATCGTGAAGCCCATGCGCCATAGCTCGCTTCGCTCATCATCGCCAAGTCCGGTCCCGACGATCTTTCGGGCCAGTTCGCAGCGCACCCCGTAATCCTTGTCCTTTGCGAGGAGCGTATCCGCCTGGCGAGGGGTATGCGGATTGGCCGCAACCGCGCGGCGCACCGCCGCGTCGACATCATTGATCAGGAAATAGAGAATTTCGGGCGCGGTATCCTTGGACGCCGCGATCTCCCGGCGCACGACCGGGTCGGGATCCTGA
Source organism: uncultured Rhodospirillaceae bacterium (assembly GCA_937916005.1). GTDB lineage: Bacteria > Pseudomonadota > Alphaproteobacteria > MPNO01 > MPNO01 > CALGIA01. The sequence goes on along the minus strand of CALGIA010000580.1, from coordinate 9,170 downwards.
AGCAGATCCTTCACATTTCCATATTCCGGGGCCGATGCGGCCATGGCGAGCCTCAAATCCAACTTCGGGCTAAGCTAAGCCGTAAAGTTTAAGGATTCTTTGACCGTCGCGACGCCATTCTAGCGCGACATCTTCCACCAAATTGACGAAAGGTTAACAGAAACCCTTTCGCCGGCCCGGGAAATCGTCTATCTGAAATGATGGATCCCAGGTCAACTATTTCGGGACACTAGAATGATCCGCACGTTTGTCAGGTTTTTACTCTGCGCCGCCCTTCTGGCGATCGCGTCTCCCGCCCACGCCGACGCCGCACATCCGGGTTGGCTGACCGCGTTTGCCTGCGGCAAGCTACCGACGCCATTGACGGTTGAGGTGGACGCCCAGGACGATAACCAGCAATCGCGTCAGCTCAAAAAATTCCTGATCAAAGCGCTGACCGACCGCAAAGCGCGGATTACAGCCAATGCGCCCCTGATCGTCAGCCTGCATGTTGAAACGGTGCGCGAGGGCGCACGGTATAAGGGTCGCGATTTGGGCGAATTCAGCCGCGGAAATCGAAATGACGAACGAACCAAGTTTCGCATGAATCTGTGGTCGAACCGCAAGGACAGCGTGATCGGCGGCCGCAAGGATACGATCCTATCCCAAGGTCTCAACGAGCTGCACGTGGCCATTGAAATTCACGATAAATCAAACGGGCAATGCGTATGGCAAGGCCAGGCCAAGTTCGATCTGGACGGCCGGGATGAATTTTCCACGACCCGGCTGATCATTCCGCGTCTGGTAACAACGCTCGGCAAAACCGTCCGGGCCGAGCCGCTCAAACTCGACTGATCGAAAAACGCTTTAGTTTGACGAGTTTGACGTCAATTCAAATTCCTGAGTAAAGTCATGGGCCGGACCTTATCGCAACCGACCGCCCCTTCCCAGCCTGACAATGTCGGAAGGACCATTCAGGTCTTACCGTTGTCGAGTCGCCTTCTGTCGGGGATAATGGGGTCCATTTCAAATCATTGAGACGGCGGAATTGATCCCTTGACGGTGCGCAAGTCCCTTAAACTGCTGCAACTCCCCGACGGGATGGAAATCGACGTGCGGGTCCGGCGCAGTGGCCGGGCGCGGTCGATCCTGCTGCAGATCGGCAATCTGGACGGGGCGGTCGAATTGGTCGTCCCCAATGCGGCAAGGATTTCCGAAGCCTGGGAATTCGCCCAGACCAAGACCGAATGGCTGCAAAATCGTCTTGTCGGCATTCGCCGGCCGGTCCCGTTCGCGGACGGCGCGACGTTCCCGTTTCTCGGAAGCGAGCTCCGGATACGTCGACTGGAGGGGCGCTACGCCCCGATCCGGCGGATTGATGGCGAATTGCTGGTGACCACGACAACCGACCGCCTGCCCGCGCGCATCCATCGATGGCTTCGCGCCCAGGCGAGTGACGAAATAAAATGGCGAGTGGCTGACAAAGCCGGCCTGCTGGGTCACCCGTGCAAACGGATCACGATCCGGGACCAGCATACCCGTTGGGGCAGTTGTTCCGGTAGCGGAAACCTGAATTTTTCCTGGCGGTTGATCCTTGCGCCGGAAAACGTGCTCGATTACGTGGTCGCTCACGAAGTCGCCCATCTCGCCGAAATGAACCACGGCAAGAGATTCTGGAACCATGTCGCCGATTTATGCGACGATCCCGCCTCCGCGCGGGCATGGCTCAGAAATCACGGGATGGATTTGCACCGCTACGGGCGTTGAATCCCCATCAACTTCAGCATGGCGATCATGGATGGACATTTCCGATCGACGAATTCGAAACTGACATCGAAATGGTTGAGCCCCGGCAGGTTGATTTCCTGGCACGATAGCCCGGCTGCACGCCAGGCTTCGGCGAACACCTTTGATTGGCGTTGAAACTCCTCGTGCTCGCGGCCACCGGAACCGATGATCAGAGGAGGTCCATCTGATGGAATGTGCCGGATCGAGCTGTTCCGGTCCACCGCCGCGGCGTCGAGATGCAAATATTCATTGCGCGCACTCAACCGCACCGGTTCCAGCTCATACATACCGCTATATGACATTGCGCCCTTGATGACATTGCGGGGCAGGCCAAACTCCTTGTCCCAATCGGTGACGATGGTCATGCCGGTGACATGGGCGCCGGACGAATGGCCGACCACGTAGAGCTGTTCCGGATCAGCCCCGAAGCTCGCGGCATTTCTATATACCCAGGCAATCGAGGCGCGCGCCTGGCGAACCTGTTCATCAAGGCTCACCGCCGGCACCAGCCCAAAATTTATGGCGACGTAATTAACCCCGACGGGAACGAAATGCTCGGCCGGATAACTCACGACGTCCTTGCTCTGGCGGGTCCAGGCCCCGCCATGGATGAACACCACAATGGGCGCCCGGGCCTTTTTGGTCGGGAAGATATCCAGCGTCTCGTCCTTGGAAGGCCCGTAGGAGACATTGAGCCGGCAATTCGTCGTTGCCCGGGCGCGCTTGCTGTCCGCGTCGTAGCGGTCGAAATATTCCTGGAAATTCAGAATCAGGGCGCGCTGGTCATAATTATAGTCGAGCTGTTCCTGGGTGTAGTCGAGCCATATTTTGGTTTTTTCGGCCTCGGTCATCGTCATCCGTCCCTTAGGTTCTTGATGCCTATCATCTCAATTTTCCCTGCGTTCCTGGAGCGCCATATAGAACACGCCCAGAAAGACTACCACGGCCCCGATCCAGGTCCAGTAATCAGGGATTTCACTGAACACCAGATACCCCGCGATGCTGGCCCAGATCAACTTGGTAAAATCGAACGGCAGAACCAGCGTGGCGTCGGCGTCGCGGAAAGCCTGGGCGATGCAAAGCTGGATAAACCCCGCCATGCCGCCAATAAGAAACAATATTCCGATCTGATGCAAACTCGGCATTTGCCAGACGAACACGGCGCCGATCATGGCGATCGGCACCTGCAGCAGCGCCGAATAGGCGGCAATGGTCAGGCTGGTTTCCGTGCGCGCCAGAACCTTGGTGCAGATCAACGCGCTGGCCCAGGTCGCGGACGACAGCAGCACCATCAACTGGCCGGTCCCCACATCACGGACCCCCGGGCGCAGGATGATCAGCGCGCCCGCCAACCCGACGAAAAAACCGGCCCATCGCCGGGCGCTCATGGATTCATGCAAAACCAGCACGGCCAGCAATGTGGCGATCAGCGGCGCGGTAAAGGTCAGCGCGGTGACCTGGGTAAGGGGAATCAGAATCAGGGCCACGAAATAGGCGATCGTCGCAACCGTATTAAAGCCCGCCCGTCCCATATGCAGGACGATCCGGCGGGTCCTCAGCGGATTGATTCTGGCCCCGATAAGCCACGGCAGAAACAACAGAAACCCGAAAAAATTACGCAAAGCCGCAATTTCAAAAACATGCAGTTCGCTGGCGATCTGGCGCACGGTGACATTCATGACGACGACCATTATCGCCGAGACAAGCATCAGCAACATGCCGCGCAGCGGACGCGGCATGGCGTGGAACATGTCGGTGAAATAACGAAACCCTGAAGCCATGACCGCCCGGCGCGTCTCCCGTCGCCGTTGAAAATATCATAGTTTCCGGCGTCGTGATATCGGGCGCTGACTTTTGCGGTCAGCGAGGGTAAATATTGCGGTCGGTACGGAAATCAGGGACGAAAGCCCAATCATATGGAAAGTATCATTCTCGCCGTCTGCGTCGCGTTGTTCGTGTGGCTTTTCATGCGGCGGCAGCGCATGAAGCGCGCGCAAAATCTACGCGCCCAACAGGACGCGCGGAGCGGCGGCACACCGCAAGAGCAAAAATCCATGCCACGGTTCGGGCAGGCGGGAAGCATTACCAGGGACCAGATGAAAGCGCTGAAAGCCAAGGATTTTGAACCTTCCCGTATCTGGAGCAAGGAGGAAGCCCAGCTTATCCTCGATGCGGTGGATTACCTGCGCGCGGCAATCGCGCGGGAAACCGGCGAAAAGAACCCGCCCATGGAGGTCCAGAACCAGGTGCTGGCGTTCATTCTTTCCGATGAGGCCCTGCGTGAATTTCTAATCGACCGGGCACGCAATCTGACCCGCGAGGAACTGGAACGCGGCAAGCTGGACCCGGAACAGGACGAAAACTACGCCCGGGTCGCGGAATTCGTCACCGAGCTCTGGGAAGCCAATTGACCCAAATTTCCGAATCCATATCCCGCCCCATCTCAAATTATCGAACGGATTTGTTCGATTTTGACCTGCCGAAAGAGCTGATCGCGGACCACCCAGCAACCCCCCGGGATTCGTCCCGCATGCTGGATGTCGGCGATCAACTGACCGACCGCGGGATCATCGAGCTGCCGGATTGCCTGCGCGCGGGCGATATGGTCGTGATCAATGATACCCGCGTGATCCCGGCGCGGCTGACCGGCAAAAGAGGCGCGGCCAAAATCCAGGTCACCCTGCACCGGCGGACCGGCAGCCACGCGTGGCGCGCCTTCGCCCGCCCGGGGAAACGCCTGTCCCAAGGCGATGTCATTGATTTTGCTGAGGATTTTTCCGCGATTGTCGAAGCGAAGCTCGATTCCGGTGAAATCGCCCTGTCTTTTGACCCGGCATATGATCTGCCGCAAAAGCTGCGCGATCATGGATCGATGCCCTTGCCGCCCTATATCACCCGTCCCGGCGGGACCCTGACGCGTGACGGCGACGATTACCAGACCATCTACGCCACCCATGACGGGGCCGTGGCCGCGCCCACGGCCGGGCTTCACTTCACGCCGGACTTATTATCCGCCCTGGCCAACAAGGGCATCCACATCGCCCGGGTCACGCTCCATGTGGGGGCGGGAACTTTTCTGCCGGTCAAGGCCGATTATATCCGCGATCATCAAATGCACGCCGAATGGGGCCGGATCGACCAGGCAACATGCGATGCGATCAACCGGGCCCGGCGCGATGGCGGGCGCGTGGTCGCCATCGGCACCACATCGCTCCGCCTGCTGGAAAGCGCCGCGGATCCGGACGGGACCCTGCACCCCTTTGAGTCGGAGACCTCGATCTTCATCACGCCGGGCTATCGCTTCCGCGTGGTCGACCTGCTGCTCACCAATTTCCATTTGCCGCGCTCGACCCTGTTCATGCTGGTATCGGCCTTCGCCGGTCTGGATCGCATGCGGGCGGCCTATGACCACGCCAAGGAACAATGCTACCGGTTCTACTCATACGGCGACGCCACGCTCCTGCATCGCGGGGAAGACACATGAGCCTCGAATACGAAGTTCTGGCCACCGACGGCGCGGCGCGGCGCGGCCGGCTCACGACCGCCCATGGCGTGGTCAACACACCCGCCTTCATGCCCGTGGGCACGGCCGGCACGGTCAAGGCCATGACGGTCGAAGCGGTCGCCGCCACCGGGGCCGAGATATTGCTGGGCAATACCTATCATCTGATGTTGCGGCCCGGCGCGGAGCTGGTGGCCAAGCTCGGCGGGCTGCACCGCTTCATGAACTGGGACAAGCCGATCCTGACGGATTCCGGCGGATTCCAGGTGATGTCGTTGTCCGGCCGCCGAAAGATCAGCGAGGACGGCGTTGATTTCGCCTCCCATATCGACGGAACAAAGTTCAACCTGACGCCCGAGAGATCGGTCGAAATCCAGCATCTGCTGGAGTCCAACATCACCATGGTGCTGGATGAATGCACCCCCTGGCCGGCGACGAAAGACGAGGCCGCGCTGTCCATGCGGCGATCCATGCGCTGGGCCGCGCGCTGCAAGAACGCCTTTATCGATCGCCCCGGATACGGTCTGTTCGGCATCGTCCAGGGCAGCGTCTATGGCGAATTGCGCCGGGAATCCGCTGCAGCCCTGATGGATATCGGCTTTGACGGCTATGCCGTGGGCGGGCTCGCCATCGGCGAGGGGCAGGAGATGATGTTCAGTGTGCTGGAAGAAACCGTGCCTGCCCTGCCCGCACAACGGCCGCGCTACATGATGGGCGTCGGCACGCCGGCCGATATCGTGGGCGCGGTGGGACGCGGCATCGACATGTTCGATTGCGTCATGCCGACCCGGTCGGGCCGGACCGGCAAGGGTTTCACCCGGCGCGGCGACATCAATATCCGCAATGCGCGCCATACGGCGGACCCGCGCTCACTGGATTCCGATTGCGCCTGCCCGACCTGTACCGGCTATAGTCGGGCCTATCTGAACCATCTGTTCAAGGCCAAGGAAATACTGGGCGCGATGCTGTTGACCACCCATAATCTGCATTATTATCAGGATCTGACAGCCGGACTGCGCGACGCCATAGAGGCAGGAAACTATGCCGGCTTCGCCACCGATTTCGAAGCCGGGCTCGCCCGGGGCGACATAGATCCATTATAGGAACTCGACATGGCCGACCCAAGATATGAAAACCTCACCCAACTGGGCGGCAAGGCCGAGATTCCGGCGTCGCCCGAAAACGCCGTGCTGGAAACAGTCGCCAATCCCCAGATCGGGACCGATTACCTGATCCGCTTTACCTGCCCGGAATTCACCTCGCTCTGCCCGATCACCGGGCAACCGGATTTCGCCCATCTGGTGATCGACTACGTGCCCGACACACGGATCGTGGAAAGCAAATCACTCAAACTTTATTTGACCTCGTTCCGCAATCAGGGGGCGTTCCACGAGGATTGCACGGTGGGGATCGCCAAGCGGATCGTGGCGGCAATCGAGCCCCAATGGATCCGCATCGGCGGGTACTGGTATCCGCGCGGCGGCATGCCCATCGACGTGTTCTATCAGAGCGGTCCGCCGCCGGAGGGTTTATGGTTGCCCGATCAAGGCGTGGCGCCCTATCGCGGCCGGGGCTAGACCCCGCACAAATAATCCGCGAACGCGCCCTGTCGGACGGATTTGACGCGATCGGTTTCGCGTCTTCCGAGGCCGGACCGCAAGCCGGCGAACAGCTTGCGGAATTCCTGGCCGAGGGCCGTCATGGCGATATGGGCTGGCTCGCCGACCGCGCCACCCAACGCGCCTTGCCCCAGGCTCTATGGCCCGACGCACGCAGCGTCATCGCGCTCGGCGTCAATTACGGCCCGACCCGCGACCCGATGGAGCTGCTCGACCGGCCCGAACGGGGCGCGGTTTCGGTTTACGCCAGGGGCCGCGACTATCACGACGTTCTGAAAAAACGCCTGCGCGTATTGGCGCGCTGGATTCATGAAGAATTCCAGACCGAGGTGAAGCTGTTCGTCGACACGGCGCCGGTGATGGAAAAGCCGCTGGCCGCGCGCGCCGGCATTGGCTGGCAGGGCAAGCACACCAATCTGGTGTCGCGGCAGTTCGGGTCCTGGCTGTTCCTGGGCGAAATATATACCGCCATCGACCTCACGCCGGACGCGCCCATGGCGGATCATTGCGGGTCCTGCCGCGCCTGTCTGGATGTCTGCCCGACCAAAGCCTTCGACGGGCCGCGCCGGATCGACGCGCGACGCTGTATTTCCTATCTCACCATCGAACACAAAGGTCATATTCCAGCCGAATTGCGTCCCCTGATGGGCAACCACATCTATGGCTGTGACGACTGCCTGGCAATCTGCCCGTGGAACAAATACGCGTCCATGACAAGCGACCCGGATTTGATGTCCAAACTGGAACTGGACGCGCCGAGGCTGGCCGACTTCGCCCTGCTCGACGATGCGGCGTTCCGCGAGGTGTTCTCGGGCTCGCCCGTCAAGCGCACCGGACGCGACCGGTTCATCCGCAATGTCCTGATCGCCATCGGCAACAGCAATCAACCCGGCCTGGCGACCCGCGCCGAGGCCCTGCTCGACGACCCCTCCCCCCTGGTGCGCGCCATGGCGGTCTGGGCGCTGTCGCGCCTGATCGATGGGGCGGCATTCCAGCGCCTGAAAACCCGGCGCCTGCAGGGTGAAACTGATGGGGACGTGCGCACGGAATGGGAAACATGTGGATCAGGGAAGTGACAGATCCATATGCCGGGACGCGGCGGCCCGCTCCAGCTTGGGTGCGGTCATCCGGTTGAGAATTTTTGTCATGCGCTCCGGGGCCATGGCCAGCTGGACGAAGGCCTCGCCCGCGCTGAACACTTCATCGTAGCGCCGGATCAGACCGTCCTCGATCTCGAACCGGCTCATGCCGTCAAACATCACGCGGGTGCCCGCACTATCTTCAAAGATCGAGCTGTAGCTGAACAACCAGTGGGCATAACCCATCCGCCCATCGCAGACCGGATCGAACATGTCCCAGCGAAAATATTCGGCGTCGCGGTGAAAATAATTATCCAGCATGTCGGCGATGGCGCCGGGCCCGGCGAACGCACCGTAAAACGTGTCCGTATAGACGCCGTCGGCGTGGAACAACGCGCCCAGCGCCGCGCCGTCGGCGGCTTCGACGGAGTCGGTGAATCGAGTAAGCAGGTTTCCAAAGTCAAATGCCATGACGCCAGTTTAAACACGCTTCGGCGCGATTTACAGCATCCCGCTTGACGGCGGCGGCGAGCCGGGGCATTCAGAAGATCATCGACTGGGAGACGAGACATGTCCGTTACGATCTATCACAATCCGCGCTGCAGCAAATCACGAAAAACCCTGGAACTCTTGCGCGAACGGGGCATTGAGCCCCACATCATCGACTATCTGGCCACCCCGCCCGACGCGGCCAAGCTGGGCGAACTTCTGGACGGGCTCGGCATGTCGCCCCGGGATTTGATGCGAAAAAAGGAAGCGCCCTATACGGACAACAACCTGGCCGATGAAAGCCTGTCCCGCGACGCGCTGATCGACGCCATGATCGCCGACCCGATTCTGATGGAGCGGCCCATCGTGGTGACCAACGGCAAATTCGCCATCGGCCGGCCACCGGAAGCCGCGCTGGAAATTCTATGAACCGACCGGGCTGTCATTTCCCCGCGTCGGGATCCTTCAACCGGCCGGTGCTGTAATAAAGGCTCGCGGACTGGTACCAGGCGATCGCTTCATTGATCAATTGGGCATCCGTAGACGCCCGCGGTCCCTGCCCGGCTTCAGGCAACCCTTTCTGGATGACGGGTTTGCGGTTCACATCCAACACCACCGAACGGCCATGTTTCACATAGCCCAGCTTTTGATAGGTGCTGTTAAAGGCCCGTTCCCGCCCGGGTTCGAGATTATGCATATCATAGCCGAAGAACC
>CALGIA010000579.1 GCA_937916005.1 uncultured Rhodospirillaceae bacterium | reverse complement strand
CCCACCACCCCGAATTCACCATGCTGGAATGGTATCGCGCGGAGGCGAATTACCGTGACATGATGCGCGATTGCGAAACCCTTCTGCGGGATTGTCTCGCGGCGGTTTCGGGATCGGTATTCCGGCGTGGCGAACGGAGCTGCGATCCCGCCGGCCCGTGGCGCTACCTGTCGGTCGCGGATGCCTTCGCCGAATTTGCCGGCGTTGATCTTCTGGCGACGACGCCCGACCCCTGGTCGCCCGACACGAAAGCGCTGCGGGCAGAAACCAGCCGCATCGGCGTCTGGAACAATGAAAATGACGAATGGGAAGATTTGTTCTTCCGGATATTCCTGGAAAAGATAGAACCTCATCTCGGCGTCGGCGCGCCCACAATTCTCTTCGATTACCCTGTGTCCATGGCGGCGTTGTCGCGCCCAAGCCCGACAGACGGACGTGTCTGCGAGCGGTTCGAACTTTATGTCTGCGGGCTGGAGCTTGCCAACGCGTTTTCCGAACTGACCGATCCCGTCGAACAGCGACGCCGGTTCGATGCCGAGCGGGCGCAGAAGAAAATCCTCGGCGGCGATGTCTATCCGATCGATGAGGATTTCATGGCGGCCCTCGAACACGGGATGCCGTCCGCCGCCGGGATCGCACTCGGTGTCGACCGGTTGGCCATGCTTGCCACCGGGGCCGCACATATCGATGATGTATTGTGGGCGCCGGTCATAAAAGCGTCATGAATTAGGGGAAATACCATGAAGTGCGTCGATGCTATTGCCGAGATTCTAAAGCGCGAAGGGGTCGAGTTTCTGGTGTGCTATCCGCGCCAACCCTTGATCGAGGCCGCGGCCAAGGTCGGAATTCGACCCATAATGTGCCGTCAGGAACGGGTCGGGGTCGCTATTGCCGACGGGTTTTCCCGCACCACCAACGGCAAGCGCATCGGTGTATTTTCCATGCAGCAGGGACCGGGCACGGAGAACTCCTTTCCCGGCGCGGCCCAGGCCTATTCGGACAATGTGCCGTTATTGATGATTCCCGGCGGCGAGGCCCTGGCCAAGCGGTTCGTGGAACCGAATTTTCAGGCCGTCGACAATTTCGCCAATGTCACCAAATGGTGCGCCCAGATCAATACGCCGGACCGGGTCACCGAATTGTTCCGCCGCGCCTTTTATCAACTGCGCAGCGGCAAGCCGGGTCCGGTCCTGCTGGAAGTGCCACGCGAAATCTGGGACGCCGAGGTCGATGTTTCCGATTATACGCCGGTCACCGGCAACAGGGCCGCGCCCGACCCGAAGGATGTCGCGGCTGCCGCCCGGTTGTTGCTCGACGCCAGACGCCCCGTGATTCACGCCGGCAGCGGGGTGATGTATGCGGAGGCGTCGGACGCGCTGGTCCGGCTTGCCGAGTTGCTCGACGCGCCGGTGATGACCACCCTGCCCGGCAAATCGGCATTTCCGGAAAATCATCCGCTGGCGCTGGGCGCATCCGCGGTCTCAACCACCGGGCAGATCGCCCATTTCCTGTCCGAATCCGATGTGATCTTCGGCATCGGAACCAGCCTGACCCGGACCAATTACGGCCGCACTCTGCCCGACGACAGGATCATGATCCATTCCACCATTGATCCGGCCGACGTGAACAAGGACTACCGGGCCGATGCGGTGATGATCGGAGATGCGAGGCTGACCCTTGAGGCGCTGATTGCCGAGATCGAAAAAATCGGTGCGCCGGAGCCGCGTGGCACGGTAGACGAGCTGGCGACGGTTAAAAAAGCCTGGCTCGACGGCTGGATGGGCGAGCTGACCTCGGCGGAAATCCCCATCAACCCCTATCGCGTGATCTGGGATCTGCTGGGCGCGGTCGACACGGACAACACCGTCATCACCCATGACGCGGGCAGTCCGCGCGACCAGGTGGTGCCGTTCTGGGTATCAACCGCGCCGCGCGGCTATCTCGGCTGGGGGAAATCAACCCAGCTGGGTGCGGGGCTGGGGTTGATCATGGGCGCGAAGCTGGCCGAACCGGACAAGCTGTGTATCAACATCATGGGCGACGCCGCGATCG
>CALGIA010000578.1 GCA_937916005.1 uncultured Rhodospirillaceae bacterium | reverse complement strand
GCAAATCAAACACGCCGCCTGAAATCACCGTCACCAACTTTCGGGCATAGTTCGTGCTGTGCATTTACGAACCCCTGTTCTGCGGCAAGCCGATACCACTTGATTGCTTCTGTAATGTCCCGTGGAACTCTTTTGCCGATTCGGTACATGGTGCCCAGATTGTACTGGGAGACAGCGACGCCCCCCTCAGCCATCCCTTTTAATACCTGTAACCAAAAATATTCTGATGCGCTTGTTCCGCGCTTGGAATCTGCTGTCTCTCCGACAGGACCTGCCCAAGTATTAGCTGCGCAGATACAAACGAAAAGTACAGCGGCGGTTACGAATTTCATTGTCATATCGCCATTGAATGCGAAGCGCCGACAAACGTCAACTAATCGGGGAAATGTATTTACTTCTTCGCCCGACGTTGCGTCATCCAGTCGCGCGACAGTCTTTGGGATTTGGTGATTTCGGGGCGGGACATGCGGCGTTCCAGAAAATTTCGCGCCTTTGTCGATAGGGAGCGGGTTTCGCCAAGCGGCGCCATTGCGCTCGCCAGATTGATCCATTTATAGGCTTCAAGGAGGTCTTTCCGGACTCCGTCGCCCCGTGCGTACAGGAGACCGAGCTCCAGCTGAGCGCGCGGGTCGCCCTGTTCTGCGGCCTGTCGATACCAGCGCGCCGCCAGGGCGAAATTCTGCAGGATGGCGGCTCCCTTGTGATACATGGAACCCAGATTGTACTGGGCGGTGGCGTGGCCCTGCTCGGCGGCTTTACGATGCCAACCCATTGCCGCGATGGAATCTTGCGGGACTCCCAAGCCTTTTTGAGACATGGAGCCGAGCTTGAACTGGGCCGGCGCATGGCCCTGTATGGCGGCCATCCGATACCAGCGCGCCGCCCGGGCATAGTTCTGCGCGACGCCCCTTCCTTCGTCATAGATGAGGCCCAGGCTGTACTGGGCTTTGACGTCGCCATGTCCGGCCTGCGGCCTTAACGCGCGAATTTCCGGGGTATCGGTTCTGTTTTCGTATGCGTTCCCGCCTTTGTCCCCACCTGTGTCGGAATCGGCGCAGGCCGCGAGAAGGACGGCGGCGCAAAGCAGAATTGCGGCGGAAATTATTTTCCTTATTGAGAAGCCGACTATTTTCCGCCTCCGTATTTCCCTATCCATGCTTTCGCGAGCCGCCGCGCCTTGGCGATCTCGGCGATGGTCATGCTCTGTTCGAACAGTTTGCGGGCTTTCATCGCGTTATCGTGGACTTTGCCGCGGGGCGCCAGGGTGGATGCGAGGATCGCCCATTTGTGGGCTTCGACGCCGTCTTTTTTCACACCTTCGCCTTTGACATACATGAGTCCCAGATAGAACTGCGCGGTGGCGTTGCCCCGTTCGGCGGCGCGGTTGAACCACTCGGCCGCCTTGTTAAAGTCGCGCTCGACGCCATGGCCCTCATGATACATGAAACCGAGATTGGATTGGGCGGAGGCATTGTCCCGTTCGGCGGCCTTTCGATACCAGTCTATTGCCTTGGCGTGGTCCTGCGGGACTCCCCAGCCTTTTTGATACATGACGCCGAGGCTGGTTTCCGCGCCGGCGTAATCCTGCTCGGCGGCCCGCCGGTACCAGCGCACGGCCTGCACGTAATCCTTCGCGACGCCCTCGCCGTTGGTATACATAAAGCCGAGATTGTGCTGAGCGCGAACCTGGCCCTGGTCGGCGGCCAGCTTATACCAAAACGCTGCCAGGGCATCGTTTTCCAAAACGCCCCGACCAACGTCATAGGCGGTCCCCAGGTTGAACTGGGCCCGGGCGTCGCCCTGTTTTGCGGCTTTTCGAAACCACGAAACGGACACCTCGTAATCCCGCGGAACACCTTCGCCCTCGCCATACATGACGCCCATAAGATATTGGGCGCCGGAATCGCCTTGCTCGGCGCGCGGTCTGAACTCTTTGAGCGCCGTCGCGTAATCGCCGGTCTGGTATGCAGTCATCGCTCCATCGGGACTCGCGCAGGATGTAAGCAAGGTAAAAGCGATAAGCCAAACTGCGGCTTTTGTGAATTTTCTCATCATGGGGCCATTGGATGCGAAGCGGCGCAAAACGTCAATTGTTTGGAATATCGCGCCCAATCCGGCCCCCAACGCGATGTTGCCATCCGGGCGCTGAACGCATAACATCATCGCTGAAAAAAGCGATTAATCCAATGTAACTCAGCCAATAAGAGCCAGAGGAGAGTGTCCCGATGACTGCAACAAATACCATTGAAAACGCAATCGTCCCGTTCGTCAAAAATGCCTGGTATATCGCCGCCTGGGCCGAAGAACTCGATGACGGCATGATTTCAAGGACCATCATGAATAAGCCGTTGGTGATCTTTCGAGATGCGGAAGGCAAGGTCGGCGTGCTGGAAGACCGTTGCTGTCATCGCGGCGCGCCACTGACCCATGGCGAAGTGATCACGGAAGGTCTGCAGTGCGGCTATCACGGGTTGGTCTTCGACACCACGGGCGCCTGCGTCATGATCCCCGGCCAGAAAAATATACCGCCGGATGCACGCGTCACCGCCTATCCGGTCGTGGAACAAAATCAGATCATCTGGATCTGGACGGGCGACCCCGCCCTGGCCGATGAAAGCAAGATCGTCGCTTATCCCTATCACGACCAGCCCGACAAATGGCCCCATCGCAAGGCGATGTTCCAGATCAAGTCGAACTATATGCTGATGATCGATAATCTGATGGATTTGACCCATCTGGGCTATGTTCACACCAAAACCATCGGCGGCAATCCCAACCAGCATGTCGCGGCCGAAATGGAAACCAGGCCGACCGATAACGGCGCCTATTTCATCCGCTGGATGCTCGATCACAAACCGCCGCCGACCTATGTCAAGGGCGGCAAGTTTGAAGGCAATGTGGATCGCTGGCAGGAATTCGAATATGTCGCGCCAAGCATCGTCCTGCAGTGGTCCGGTGCGCTCGAGATGGGCAAGGGTGCGAAGGAAAACCGTGATCAGGAAGGTTTTCATCTGCGTCTGCTCCATGCGGCGACGCCGGAGACGGAAACCACGTTTCATTATTTCTGGTCCACCTCGAACGGCTATCGTCAGGACGATCCGCAGGCGACGCAGGAAATGTACGAGGAAATCTACCCGACCTTTATCGAGGATCAGGTCATCATGGGGGTCCAGCAGGACCGCATTAATCTTGATCCGGATCGTGGGCTTGTCGCAATTCATGCCGACAGCGCGCTGGCGCTCGGCCGGATTGCCGTCGGCAAGATGCTCGAGAAGGAACAGGTTCAGGTCTCGCAAGCGGCCGAATAATTTTCTGGAGACGGCGGGCCGCGCCGTCTCCAGAAATCTTCATACGTCTTAGCCGCGCATCCCTTCGGATGTGTTCACCGCCGCATGCATATTGCGGGCGAAATCTGACGCCTGCGAGACGCTCATGGTGATGGCGTTGGTGGCGTATTCCTTGACCGACAGGATCGCCGGCATCGGCGCCTTGTCGAGTGCGGCGCAGACCATGGCAAGCTGATCGCTGAGCTTGTTGTCGGGCACCACGCGGCTGACTAGCCCGTAGGCGAGTGCGGTCTGGGCGTCGATTTCCTCGGTCGAATAGGTCAGATACATGACGCCCTTGCGCCCAACCCGGTCGATCAGGGACGACATCGCCATGGTCGGCATGATGTTGTGTCCCATTTCGGGCAGGGCGAAGCGCGCACTTTCGGCGGCAATGGTGATATCGCAGACCGAGGTGATGGCGCAGCCGAACCCCAGCGCGCGGCCCTGGACCGCACAGACCACGGGGACTTTCGAGCGGTGGAACGCACCGTAAAAATTGAACACCACCTCGCTGCGCCGCCGGGCATCCATCGCATCTTTCGGCCGGCCGGGCTCGCGGCCGTCCATGTCCCGTCCGAGGCAGAAATCATCCCCCGCGCTGCCGAACACGATATATTTGGAATTGGCCGCCGCTTCATCGATCATTTGAGCCAGGTCGGCGGCCATGGGGTCGCTGACCAGCCCCCCGCAGTCGGCGCGGTTGAGCGTGATATGGGTCGCATCGCCCTTCTTTTCGCATAGGATGTGCTCTGTCATTTCGGTCTTCCTTTCGTCCAGAGTCAGAGATCGGGGCCGCTTCATTCATGGGTTCAGCTTCACCCAAACGGGCAGTCGGGTCCATTCATGATTGCGGTCGTCGAAAAAATTTCATCGTGCGGCTGATCCAGATCAATGCGGCATCAGGCAACTTGCTTAGATTTCTAAGTGTTGCTGTTTATTGACCCCTTAACTGGAGATGGAAAATGACCGAAGCGCCCCCAATTACCATCAGCCATGTGGTCCTGCACTGCTTCGATATCGATCCCATGATCGATTTCTACAAACGCGTCATGGGCATGCGGGTGACGGATCAGGGCAAGATTGACGGCCCGGACTACAAGGGCGTCAGAATTGTCTTCCTGTCGAACGATCCGCGCGACCATCACCAGCTTGCGCTGACCGAAGGACGGACCGCGGAACGCGGCAGCGTTCTGTTGCACCAGGTATCGTACCGCCATGATTCACTGGCCCGGCTGCGCGGCCTGAAGAACAGGCTTGAGGCAGAGGGCGTGACCGACATCACCCCGGCCAATCACGGAACCCACTGGTCGATGTATTTCCATGACCCGGACGGGAACCGTATTGAGGCCTTTGTCGATACGCCCTGGTACGTGGCGCAACCCTGTTGGCGCGATCTGGATTTATCGCAGAGCGATGAGGAAATCGCGCAAACCACGGAGGCGATGTTCCACGACGACCCCAGCTTCCGGCCGCTGGAGCAATGGCGTGGTGAGTTTAGCCAGACCGGGAACCCGGACGCGATAAATTAAAGCTTCAAACGAAACACGATGGTCGCCCCCCTTGCGGCATTGCGGTTGGGATATCTCCTCCCCGCCCGACGCTCTGCCGC
>CALGIA010000577.1 GCA_937916005.1 uncultured Rhodospirillaceae bacterium | reverse complement strand
GGCGCGGGGCAGACCGGTTCCGGGGATGGTCGGCTCGGGTGGCCGCAGCTTCAAGGGTCCGTGGGGCGAAACAATTTCCGCCAACATCACCCCGGACAAGGAAACCGGCATCGGCGGCTGGTCCGACGCCCAGATCAAGCGCGCCATCACCAAGGGCAAGCGGCATGACGGCGCCGGGCTCCGCCCGCCCATGTGCTACAGATGTTATGACCAGATGACCGGCCCGGATGTGGACGCGATGGTCGCCTATCTCCGGACTCTCAAGCCGATCAAGAAGGACCGGCGCTGAACGGCTGATTGCAACCTTCTAATCCACCGAAGAAAGGGCGGTTCCTGGAACCGCCCTTTTCTTATGGACCGGTCAGGACGGTAAGGGCATTTTACCGATGCATCCCACGGTACGGAAAGACCGCCCCTTGTTTAAAATGAATACCATCCTGCCCATACTGACTGCCGCAATCGTGGCGGTTCTCGCCGCCGCCGGCGGCTGGTTGTATTACGCCCAGTCGGACGGCGGAATCTGGGCGGACCCGTCGAACCCGGAACTGGTCTTGATTGGCCAAGGAGCCTACGCGTCCCGCTGCGCGTCATGCCACGGCAAAAACCTGCAGGGTGAGCCCAACTGGCGTCAAAGACGGCCAGACAAAACCCTGCCCGCCCCGCCCCACGACCAGACCGGACATAGCTGGCACCACCCGGACAAGACGTTGTTCGACATCACGAAAAAAGGTGGCCAACACAACGCGCCACCCGGTTTCGTCAGCCGCATGCCCGCCTTCGGAACCATCATGTCCGACAAAGAAATCCATGCAGTGCTGGCTTATATAAAAAGCCGCTGGCCGGCGGAAATCCGCGAGCGCCAGGCGGGAATCAACGTCCGGGCACGGTGAAAACCCACTCGTTGCGGAGCTTTTATTCGTTGCGCAACAGGGGCGCGGCTTTGCGGCCAAGGGCGCGCCAGGCGCCGGCGAAGCCCAGGATCAGCGTGACCATGGTGGAGATCCCGGCCGCGCCCAGGGCGGCCCAGGGCAGGAAAATCCAATCGATATGCATCACGCCGCGCACCACGGCCCAGGCCGCCGCCGTGCCGAGACCGATGGCGATCACCCCGGTGGCCAGCCCCAACAGCCCGTATTCCGCCAGATAGGCCGTCAGCACGTCGCGCCTTGTGGCGCCGAGCACTTTCATGATCACGGAATCATAGACCCGCCGCCGATGGCCCGAAGCCACCGCCCCGGCCAGAACCAGCGCGCCCGCAACCAATGTGATCCCGGCCGAAAAACGGATCGCGCCGGCAATGGCGTCCAGGAAAATGGACACGGTTTGGAGCACATCGCGCACGCGGATCGCCGAGATATTGGCGAACCGGTCGGTCACGGCGCGCTCGATCGCCGCCACCGATGACGGCGCGCCGCGCACCGTCGCCAGCTGGGTCTGGGGGGCGGACTCGATCACGCCGGGGGAAAACACCATCACGAAATTGAGCCGGAGCGAGCGCCAGCGCACTTCGCGCAGGCTGGCCACTGCAGCGGTGACCTTGCGCCCGAGAATATTGACCGTCAGCGTATCGCCGACCCCGATGCCGAACCCGCGTGCGGCATCGGCGGAAAGCGATATCAGCGGTTTACCGTTGTAATCCGCGTCCCACCATTTGCCCGCGATGAGCCGCGTGCCCTCGGGCGGGGTGCGCGACCAGGTCAGCCCCCGGTCGCCATTCACCATCCAGCGCACCTCGGGCGCAATTTTAGCGCGGGCGATGTCCGTGCTGTTGATCGCGATGATGCGCCCGCGCAGGATCGGCGTGCGGCGCAGTTCGGTCACGCCGGCGACTTTTTTGATGGTCGCATCAAAATCGGCGATCTGGCCGGGCTGGATGTCGATAAAAAAGAAATCCGGTGCGCGGGACGGCATGGATTGGGCGATCTGGTAACGCATATTGCCTTCGATCAGCGTAATCGTCACCAGCACCGTCAGCCCGAGCCCCAGGGACATCACCACGGCGATTGTGGGCGCGCCGGGCCGGTGCAGATTGGCCAGCGCCAGCCGGAACGACGCTCTGATCCGGCCGCCAGCACGGGCCAACGTAAAACGTGCGGCGCGCATCACGGCCCAGCCGGCAATGCGAAAAACCAGGAGCGCGACCAGCGATCCACCGACGAACCACAGCGCGATACGCCGGTCATGGGCCCCGTAAACCGCCAGCGCCGCAAGCGCGCCGCCGGCCGCCACGGTGGCGATGATTGCCGTCCTGGCCGGCATTTGACGAGCCGGCGCAATGAGATCGCGGAACAGGCGCCCGGCGGGAATGGCGCAGGACCGGGCCAGCGGCCAGAGCGAGAAGGCAAGCGCCGTCAACACGCCATAGCCCGCCGCCAGGGCCAGGGGCAGCGGATAGAACCCGGTGGCGATCTCGATCGGCATCACCCCCGACAGGATATGACGCGCCGCCAACGGCGCTATGGCGCCGACGATCAAGCCGGGGATCACGCCGCCCAGGGTCATGATCCCGATCAATGCCAGATAGGTCTGGAAAATCAGCCGTGACGGCGCGCCCAGACATTTCAGGGTGGCGATGGTCCGGGTCCGGGTGGTGAGATAATTGCCGACCGCGTTGCCGATGCCGACGCCGCCGACCAGCAGGGCGGTCAACCCCACCAGGGTCATGAACAGTTCGGTCCGCGTCACAAACCGGGTCACCGACGGCGCGGCGTCGGTCAGGTCGCGCACCCGCCAGCCGGCATCGGGAAACGCCAGCGCCAGATCACGCCGCCATCCGGCCGCATTCTGTCCCGGGTTGAGCCGCACCCGGTAGGAATAGCGCACCAGGCTGCCGGGCAGGACAAGCCCGGTTGCGGCCAGGGCCTTGTCGGATATCATCACCCGGGGACCGAGACCGAAGATACGGCCGTTGCCGGCGCGGTCCGGCTCGATTTCGATCGTCGCGCGGATCCGGAATGTGGCCTTGCCGATGGTGATGCGTCCGCCGACGGCGCCGCCGAGCCTGGGCAGCAATTCGGGGCCCACGGCGGCGCCCCATTCGCTGTTTTGCCGCGAGAAAACCTTGTCGCGGGGAATTTCCGGCGCGAACCGCAGCGCGCCGTACAGCGGATAAAGCCCGTCGACCGCCTTGAGTTCCACCAGCGAGCGCTTCGTGTGGTTCAAATCATGGGCCATGGCGCGCAGATGAACCGTCCGCGATACAAGCCCGGTCTTTGCGATCCAGTCCAGCTCATGGGGCTGCAAATCCCGGTGGCTGCGGGTCAGCGCCACATCGCCGCCCAGGATGTCCTTGGCCCCCGCCCCGATGGACGCGGTGATCGATGACGACAGCGCGCCCACGGTGGCGATCGCCGCGACACCCAAAGCCAGACAGGCCAGGAAGACCCGGAAGCCCCGTAGACCGCCGCGCAGTTCCCGTCCGGCCAGACGCAGTGCGAGGCCCACGGAACTCATTTCGGCCCCGAATCCGGCCCGGAATCCGAGATTATCCGCCCGTCGGCTATCTGCAGATGGCGGGCGCAGCGCCCGGCGATTTCCATGGAGTGGGTGATCAGCATCAGGGTTGCGCCCGACCGGGCCTGCATGTCGAACAGCAGATCCATCACCGCCTCGCCGGTCGCGCCGTCCAGGTTACCGGTCGGCTCATCGGCCAGCAGCAATTTCGGTTTGGCCACGAAGGCCCGCGCGATGGCGACCCGCTGTTGTTCGCCGCCGGAAAGCTGGCCCGGATAATGGCCAACCCGGGGCGCCAGCCCGACGGAGCCAAGCGCATCGCGCGCCCGGTCGAAGGCATCGGGAACGCCTGCGAATTCCAGCGGCATGGCGACATTTTCCAGCGCCGTCATGCTGTCCACCAGATGAAAATCCTGAAACACGATGCCGAGGGCGTCGCGCCGGAACAGCGCCAGCCCGTTTTCATCGAGGCTTTCCAGATCGCCGCCATTAACCACGATCCGCCCCGAGGTCTGGCGTTCCAGCCCGGCGATCAGCATCATCAGGGTGGTCTTGCCCGATCCGGACGGCCCGATCAGGCTGACCGTTTCGCCAGGGGCGATGGACAGGGTAATGCCGCGCAGGATATTGACCGGCCCCGCCGCGCTGACCAAATTCAGATGAACGTCATCAAGTGAAATCATCGCCAATCCGCTATTCATGTTATTACTGGCATCCATGGAACGAATAAAACTCCCCGGCGTGATCTGGCGCACAATATGCATGTTTAACGTGGTGATCGCGACGGCAATTGTCAGCATGCTTATAAGCGATCCCGCCATCGCGGCGACCCAGGTGCGCATTCTGGTGCTGGGCGACAGCCTGGCGTCCGGCTATGGGCTGCCCGCCGATCAGGCCTTCCCCGTGCGGCTTGAGGCCGCTTTGCGCAAGCGCGGTCACAAGGTACGGCTGATCAATGCCGGGGTCGCGGGCGACACCACGGCGGGCGGCAGGGCGCGGCTCGACTGGGCGCTGGCCGAACGGCCCGACTTTGCCATCGTGGAGTTGGGTGCCAATGACGGCATGCGCGGCGTTGACCCGAAAGCGACCCGCGCCAACCTTGACCATATCCTGACCCGCCTCAAATCCAGGGGGGTGCGGGTTCTGCTGGCCGGCATGCTGGCCCCACCCAATATGGGCGAGGAATTCGGCCGCGAATTCAACGGGGTGTTTCCGGGGCTTGCGAAATATCACGGCGTGGCGTTCTATCCGTTTTTTCTCGAAGGCGTGGCCGCGCGGCATGGGCTCAACCAACCCGACGGAATTCATCCCAATGCGCGCGGCGTCGCCGTAATTGTTGACCGCATCCTGCCCTATGTGGTGCGGTTGCTGAAATCACCGGAGTAGACTGACCATGGAAACCGCACTCGGAAAATTCCGCCTCGCCCATGCCGGCGGCGGCGACTGGGAAACCCTGACACGGGACTGCCTGGACCAGCTGGACAAGGAGATGGGCGGCGAAAAGATTTCCGCCAATCTGGGTTTTCTGTATGTCACCGATGAGCTGTCGGAAGATTTCGACAATATCTGGCGCCTGCTGCGCTCGGAAACCGGGATCGAGGACTGGGTCGGCACGATCGGGCTCGGCGTCTGCGGCGGCGGGGTGGAATATTTCGACACGCCGGCGATTAGCCTGCTGTGCTGCGCCCTGCCGGAAGACAGCTATCGCATCCTGCCCAACATCACGCGCCCGGGCGACCCGTTGCCGGTTGAACTGGCCGACTGGGCCGAGGCCAATGAACCCCTGGTCGGCGTGGTGCATGGCGACCCGCGCAATCCCTATCTGTCGTCGATCATCGATGCGCTTGGCGATGAAGCCGAATGCCATCTGGTCGGCGGATTGACCGCATCCCATACGAAATTCCAGCAGCTCGCCGGCGAATTGACCGAAGGCGGGCTGTCGGGCGTTCTGTTTTCCCGCAACCTGACCACCCTGTCGGGCTTGACCCAGGGCTGTACGCCGATCGGCAAGATCCACAAGGTCACCGCGTCCCACGACCATATTCTGCTGGAACTGGACGGCCGCCGGGCGCTGGACGTGTTCAAGGACGATATCGGCGAGGTCCTGGCCCGCAATCTGGACCGGGTCGGCGGCTATATCCATGCGGCGCTGCCGGTGTCGAGCGATAACGAGGGAAATCAGGTCAAGGGCGATTATCTGGTGCGCAACATCATGGGCATTGAGACGGA
>CALGIA010000576.1 GCA_937916005.1 uncultured Rhodospirillaceae bacterium | reverse complement strand
CTCCATGATATCGAGCAGTTCACGAACCCACCGGTACTGGGTTCCTTCCTTCAGGACTTCTTCCTGTTTGTAACGCCAATGGGCGGCGACGCCGAGCTCGGCGAAATCATGCATTTCCCGGGTTCTGATCTGGACCTCGATGCGACGCTGTTCAGGCCCGATGACCGCCGTGTGCAGGGACTGATAGCCGTTCATCTTGGGCGTGGAGATATAATCGTCGAACTGCTCGGGAATCATCGGGTAGTGGGTGTGAATCACGCCAAGCGCGCGATAGCAGGTATCCACGTCATCGACCAGAACCCGAAACGCGATGATATCGGTCAATTGGTCGAAATCGACATTCTTGCGCTGCATCTTGCGCCATATGGAACAGACCCGTTTTGCCCTTCCATGCACGATGGACTCAATGCCATGGTCCGCAAGGGTCTCTTTCAGGCTCTCCGCGATCCGGGGGACCAGGTCACCGCCCTGTTCCTGAAGAAATTCCAGCCGATTGCGGATCGACGCCGAAGCGTCCGGATAGATTTCATCAAAGGCCAGATCCTCCAGCTCATCCTTCATCTGATGAATGCCAATGCGCTCAGCCAGCGGCGCATAGATTTCCAGGGTCTCACGCGCAATCCTGCGGCGTTTATCAGGCGAGGAAATATGGCCCAGAGTCCGCATATTATGCAGCCGATCGGCAAGCTTGACCAAAAGCACGCGGATGTCCTGGGACATCGCCAACAAGAGCTTGCGGAAATTTTCCGCCTGCTGGGTATCGCTGGACTGGAGTTCCAACCGGGATAGCTTGGTCACCCCATCGACCAGACGGGAAACCTCGGGCCCGAACATGGCATCAATCTGGTCGAGGGTGGCGACCGTATCCTCGACCGTGTCATGCAAAAGGCCGGTGATAATCGAGGAACAATCGAGCTTGAATTCGGTCAGAATTCCCGCGACTTCCAGCGGATGCGAAAAGTAGGGGTCGCCGGATGCGCGTTTCTGAGACCCATGGGCCTTCATGGAAAACACGTAAGCGCGATTAAGCGCATCTTCGTCCGTGGCGTCGTCGTAGCTTTTGACCCGCTCGACCAGCTCGAACTGACGTATCATGATTTTTGCCCAATCATGCCAGCGACCACTCGTCGGATGATCCGGGCGAGGATATGGGGGCCGGGCGGCTAGACGTCCGCGTCAGGCTGCTCTTCGTCCGAGGGCTCAGCTTCCGGGGCGGGCTCGTCCGTAAATTCACCAACCATGCCTGAAAATGCGCCTGCGCCGGCTTCCGTCGGCGTTGCGCCGCCAAAGCCAGCGAGTTCGCTGATCGCATCCTCGACGGCGAGCAATTCCTCGTTCTCGTCCATCGGCTCATCCACATCCACATGCTTCTGCATGCCCTGGATGACGGCGGTCCCCAATTCCACGAGGTCGACCGTTCCTTCGGCAATTTCACGCAGCGCCACGACCGGATTCTTGTCATTATCCCGTTCAACGGTTAATTCACCGCCGACAGATAACTCGCGCGACCGCTGCGCCGCGACCATGACGAGCTCAAAACGATTGGGAATCTTGACAATGCAGTCTTCAACCGTCACGCGGGCCATGGCATGTTCTCCAGAATATGATTGGATAGCTTATATAGAGACGCGACCCTCGAAACACAAGATAAATGAGGGAGTTGCGCGGGTAAACACCATGTATTTCAGTCCAGCGGCTCGCATATCTGGTCCCCGAAGCTGAGCTCGGCCCCGGAACCGCTGGAAATGGCCCGAATCATGGCCTCGACATCCTGCCCGCTCACCGGGTGACGCCAGTCCGGCGCCACATCGCGCAGGACGGATTGCAGGAAATCATCCTTGGGCGCCATC
>CALGIA010000575.1 GCA_937916005.1 uncultured Rhodospirillaceae bacterium | reverse complement strand
CCGCGACATCAAGGAACAAGACGTCTATATGGGCGATTTGCCGCTGATGACGGATCACGGAACCTTCGTGATCAACGGTACGGAACGTGTGATCGTTTCCCAGATGCATCGTTCGCCGGGCGTCTTTTATGACCACGATAAAGGAAAGACCCATTCATCGGGTAAATTCCTGTTCGCCGCGCGTATTATTCCCTATCGCGGGTCATGGCTCGATTTTGAATTTGACGCCAAGGACATTGTCCATGTGCGTATCGATCGCCGCCGCAAATTGCCGGTCAGCACGTTGTTGCTGGCGCTGGATTCCGCCGAAACCGAGAAACTGCGGGCTGAGCGCGCCGTGGATGGTGGTCAGGTCTCGCCCGACGACGCACGCGGCCAGTCGGTCGAGGAAATTCTCGAATATTTCTATGATTTCATCGACTTTACCCGGACAAAAGACGGTTGGAAAACCAAATTCAATCTTGACGGCATGCGTGGTGACAAACTGCTGACCGACCTGATTGACGCAAAGACCGGTGCGGTGGTTGCCGAAGCGGGCACCAAGATGACGCCGCGGCTTGGGCGCAGGTTGGTCGACGAAGGTCTCAAGGAACAGCTAATGTCCGACGAGGACATGATCGGGCAATTCGTTGCGGTCGATGTGATCAACGAAGAAACCGGGGAAATCCATGTCGAGGCCGGAGACGAATTGACCGAGGAATCCATCGCATTGCTGCGGGAGGCTGGCGTCACCAAGCTCCCCACGCTGGCCGTGGATGAAAATAATGCCGGCGCATATCTTCGCAACACCCTGGCGATCGACAAGAACCGTTCGCGGGAAGAAGCGCTTATGGACATTTACCGGGTCATGCGGCCCGGTGAACCGCCGACGATCGATACGGCCGAAGTGATGTTCCGAAATCTGTTCTTTGATTCCGAACGTTATGATCTTTCCGCGGTTGGCCGTGTGAAAATGAACGCGCGTCTCAACGTGGAAGGCGCGGATACGCTCCGTGTGTTGCGCAAGGAAGACATTCTCGCCGTCGTCAAATTGCTGATCGATCTGAAGGACGGAAAGGGCGAGATCGACGATATCGATCACCTGGGCAACCGGCGGGTTCGGTCCGTTGGCGAATTGATGGAAAACCAATACCGGATCGGATTGCTCCGTATGGAGCGGGCCATCCGCGAGCGCATGAGCTCGATCGATCTGGATTCCGTGATGCCCCATGATCTGATCAACGCCAAGCCGGCCGCGGCCGCGGTGCGGGAATTTTTCGGATCATCGCAGCTTTCCCAGTTCATGGATCAAACCAATCCCCTCTCGGAGATTACCCATAAGCGGCGCCTGTCCGCACTCGGGCCGGGTGGCTTGACCCGGGAACGCGCCGGGTTCGAGGTTCGCGACGTGCATCCGACGCATTACGGCCGGATCTGCCCAATTGAAACGCCGGAAGGCCCGAATATCGGTCTGATCAATTCACTGGCCACCTATGCGCGTGTGAACCAGTACGGTTTCATCGAGACCCCGTACCGGGAGGTCAAGAACGGCAGGGTCACCGAGGAGGTGATCTATATGTCGGCGATCGAGGAAGGTAGGTACACGATTGCTCAGGCGAACGCCGATCTGGATAAGAACAACAAGTTTACCGATGATCTGGTGACGTGTCGCGCGGGTGGTGAATTCATTGTGGCGCTGCCTGAAAATATCGATTTGATCGATGTTTCGCCCAAGCAGCTTGTGTCGGTGGCGGCCGCGTTGATTCCATTCCTGGAAAACGATGACGCCAACCGCGCCTTGATGGGCTCCAACATGCAGCGTCAGGCCGTGCCTCTGATCCGCGCCGAGGCGCCGCTTGTGGGGACCGGCATGGAAGAAGCCGTTGCCCGTGGTTCGGGGGCGACAATTGTGGCCCGGCGTTCCGGGACGGTCGACCAGATGGATGCAACGCGTATTGTCATCCGCGCGACCGATGAGACATCCCTGTCGGCGCCAGGCGTTGATATCTACAATCTGAAGAAATTTCAGCGATCCAACCAGAACACCTGCATCAACCAGCGTCCGCTGGTGAAAGTCGGTGATTATGTGGATGCGGGCGATATCATTGCGGACGGACCCTCGACCCAGCTTGGCGAGTTGGCCCTTGGCCGAAATGTGCTCGTCGCCTTCATGCCGTGGAATGGTTACAATTTTGAAGATTCCATCTTGATGTCCGAGCGCATCGTGCGCGAGGATGTCTACACCTCGATTCATATCGATGAATTGGAAGTGATGGCCCGGGATACCAAGCTCGGCCAGGAGGAAATCACCCGCGACATTCCAAATGTTGGCGAGGAAGCGCTCAAGAACCTGGATGAGGCCGGTATTGTTTATATCGGAGCCGAGGTGAACCCCGGCGATATCCTGGTCGGCAAGGTGACGCCGAAGGGCGAAAGCCCGATGACGCCGGAAGAAAAACTTCTGCGCGCTATTTTCGGTGAAAAAGCGTCCGATGTTCGCGATACCTCGCTGAAGCTGCCGCCCGGCGTGGCCGGAACAGTGGTCGAGGTCCGGGTGTTTTCACGCCGTGGCGTGGACAAGGACGAGCGCGCAATGGCGATCGAGCGCGAGGAAATCGAGCATCTGGCCAAGGATCGCGACGACGAATTCGCCATTCTTGAACGCAGTTACCTGGCGCGTCTCGAGGCATTGCTGCTGAACCAGACCATCGTCAGCGGACCCAAGGGCATCAAGGAAGGCTCCAAGGTTACGCCGGCCGTCATCAGCGAATACACAACCCGCCAATTGGCCCAGATCGCGGTCAAGAACGACAAGACCATGGCGGATATCGAAGAGCTCCGCGGCCAATTCGCCGAGAGCGAAAAACGTTTGCAGGAACGCTTTGAGAGCAAGGTCGAAAAGCTCCAGGGTGGCGATGAGTTGGCCCCCGGCGTAATGAAAATGGTCAAGGTGTTCGTTGCGGTGAAGCGCAAGCTTCAGTCGGGCGATAAAATGGCCGGACGCCATGGCAACAAAGGTGTTATCTCGCGCATTCTACCGTCGGAAGACATGCCCTATCTTGAAGATGGAACACCGGTCGACGTGGTGCTCAATCCACTAGGTGTGCCGTCTCGCATGAATGTGGGGCAGATTCTTGAGACCCATCTGGGCTGGGCGTCTGCCGGACTGGGTAAACAAATCGGCGATACCTTGGACAGGGTCGTCCGTGACGGGAAAATCAATAACCTTCGTACTCAGCTCAAGGATGTTTACGGCAAGGAAGTTTACAATGACTCCATTGGCGTTCTTGAAGACGCTGAAGTCATCGAACTGTCGCAGAACCTTGTCGGCGGCGTTCCCATGGCGACCCCCGTTTTCGATGGCGCTCATGAAGCGGACATTGTCGTTGCGCTGGAACAGGCCGGGCTCGATCGTTCGGGACAGGTGACGTTGTATGATGGACGAACCGGTGTTTCCTTCGATCGGAAGGTCACCGTTGGTTTCATCTACATCATGAAGCTGCATCATCTCGTCGATGACAAAATCCATGCCCGCTCAATCGGACCTTACAGTCTGGTTACGCAGCAGCCCTTGGGCGGCAAGGCCCAGTTCGGCGGTCAGCGTTTCGGCGAGATGGAGGTTTGGGCGTTACAGGCTTACGGCGCCGCCTATACCTTGCAGGAAATGTTGACGGTCAAATCCGATGATGTGTCGGGTCGGACCAAAGTATATGAGGCGATTGTCAGGGGAGACGATACGTTCGAGGCCGGTATTCCGGAATCCTTTAACGTGCTCGTCAAGGAACTCAGATCGCTTTGCCTCAATGTTGAGTTGAGCCAACGTTCCTAACTGATCGGTTTCCAAAACCGAAGGTGCCGACGTCAGTAAATCAGGAGATGGTTAATGAATGAATTGATGAATATTTTCGGGCCGGTAAGTACCGCGCAGACTTTCGATCAGATCCAGATCTCGATCGCCAGCCCCGAGCGTATCCGCTCGTGGTCCTATGGTGAGATCAAAAAGCCCGAAACGATCAACTACCGTACGTTCAAGCCTGAAAGGGATGGACTTTTCTGCGCCCGCATCTTCGGTCCGATCAAGGATTACGAATGCCTGTGCGGCAAGTACAAGAGGATGAAATACCGCGGCATCATCTGCGAGAAATGCGGCGTGGAAGTAACCCTCTCCAAGGTCCGGCGCGATCGCATGGGGCATATCGATCTGGCGTCGCCGGTTGCTCATATCTGGTTCCTGAAATCGCTTCCGAGCCGTATCGGTCTCCTGCTCGATATGACGCTCAAAGATATCGAGCGCGTGCTGTATTTTGAAAACTTCGTAGTGATGGAGCCCGGTCTCACGCCACTGGTGGTGAAGCAGCTCTTGAGCGAGGAGCAGTATCTCTCGGCTCAGGACGAATATGGCGATGACGCGTTTACCGCATCGATCGGCGCCGAAGCGCTGAAGGTGATGCTCTCGGAAATCGATATTGAAGCCGAACGCGACATCGTGCGGATCGATCTCAAGGAAACCGGGTCGGAAGCCAAGCGCAAGAAATATGTCAAGCGGCTCAAGCTGCTTGAAGCATTCATCGAGTCCGGGACACGGCCGGAATGGATGATCCTGGATATCGTCCCGGTCATTCCGCCGGAACTGCGCCCGCTGGTGCCGCTGGATGGCGGTCGTTTCGCCACCTCCGACCTCAATGATCTCTATCGCCGGGTGATCAATCGAAACAACCGTTTGAAAAGGCTGATTGAACTCCGCGCGCCCGATATCATCGTTCGGAACGAAAAGCGCATGCTGCAGGAATCTGTCGACGCGCTATTTGACAATGGCCGCCGCGGCCGTGTGATTACCGGCGCCAACAAGCGCCCCCTGAAATCCCTTTCCGACATGTTGAAGGGCAAGCAGGGACGTTTCCGTCAGGACCTGCTGGGCAAGCGCGTCGATTATTCCGGCCGCTCGGTGATCGTGGTCGGGCCGGAATTGAAGCTGCATCAATGCGGTTTACCGAAAAA
>CALGIA010000574.1 GCA_937916005.1 uncultured Rhodospirillaceae bacterium | reverse complement strand
CTCCGGTCGCCCCTATCGCCAATAGCGCCAGGCACAAGGCTCCGGCAATTCTCCCAATCATGACCATGTGTCGTCTCATCTTCAGGCGGTTTCCGATGCGGTTCCAACATATGCTATTCATAAGGCGGCCATAAAGCGGCTTGCACATGTGTTCCCATGACCCGGATTTAAAACCGTGACTTCACCCCACTCCCAACCTCATCCAGAGCGCCGGCTGTTCTGCTTCGGGCTCGGCTATAGCGCGTCCCGGCTGGCCCGGGCGCTGATCGCCGACGGCTGGGCGGTCGCCGGCACCTGCCGCACGGCGGAGGCCGCCGCCCAGCTTCGCGCCGACGGCATCGATGCCCATCTGTTCGACGGCGTGGCCGGGATGGATCACATGGGCGATCTGCTGGCCGGCGCGACCCATCTGCTGAGCTCCGTCCCCCCCGATGCTGACGGCGACCCGGTGCTGCGCCTGCATGGCGCGGATATCGCCAAGGTTGCCGATGATCTTCAATGGATTGGCTATCTCTCGACCACCGGGGTCTATGGCGATACGGGCGGCGCATGGGTGGATGAGGCCGCGCCCGTGGCGCCGACCGGCGACCGGGGCAAGCGCCGGGTCCATGCGGAACGGCAATGGCTCGGACTTTTGGGGGACCGGGTTGGAGACCGCACCGCCGCCGTGCATGTCTTTCGTCTGGCCGGAATTTACGGCCCCGGACGCAGCGCGCTCGATGCCGCCCGCCGGGGCGCGTCCCATCGCATCATCAAGCCGGGCCATGTTTTTTCACGCATCCATGTGGACGATATCGTTTCCGTGCTGCGCGCCTCCATGAACCGGCCCAATTCGGGCGCCATCTATAATGTCTGCGACAATGTCCCCGCGCCCGGCGCCGAAATCACCAGCTTCGCCTGCAAACTGCTGGGCATCGCGCCGCCGCCGGAAATCCTTTTCGAGGACGCCGATCTGTCGCCCATGGCCAAAAGCTTCTACGCCGACAACCGCCGCGTCCGCAACAACCGCATCCGCGAAGAACTCGGCGTGAAACTGGCCTACCCCGATTACGAGACGGGACTGCGGGCGATCTTCGCGGGCGAGGAATAAACCTAACCCACCAGGCGGCACAGCCCGCCGACGGCGGTGCAGAGGCGGTCGAGGTCGCTGTCGCGGGACAGGCGGTGGTCGCCGTCCTTGACCAGGAAGATGCGCACGTCTTCAGTCAGCAGGGCGTCGGAGATTCGTGTCGCCGTGCTCCAGGGCACGTCATGGTCGCGCATGCCGTGGAACAGCCGCACCGGGCAGTGCAGGGCGATCGGCCGTTCCAGCAACAGATGCGCCCTTCCTTCCTCGATCAGCTTCAGGGTGATGGGGTAGGGCGCGTCGTCATACTCGGTCGGCTCGAAATAGACGCCGTCCTGTTGGAGGGTCGCGCGGATTTCGGGCGTCGCCTGTTGCCAGATCAACTCTTCGGTGAAATCCGGCGCGGCGGCGATGCCGACCAGCCCGGCGACCCGGCGCGGGCGGGCCAGCGCCGCCAGCAGCATGATCCATCCCCCCATGGACGACCCGACCAGGATTTGCGGACCGTCGGTGAGCTCGTCCAGCACCGCCACGGCGTCGTCGGTCCAGCGCCCGATGGTCCCGTCGGTGAAATCGCCCGACGATTGCCCGTGGCCGAAATAATCGAACCGCACGAAGCCGCGGCCCTCATCCCGGCACATCCGTTCCAGCGCCAGCGCCTTGGACCCGGTCATGTCGGACCGGAAGCCGCCCATGAAGATGACGCCCGGGGAATTTTCCGCCCCCCCGTCCTTTAGGTCACCGTCCTTTAATTCGACGTCATTGGCGCTAATTTCTTTGGGCGTGTTTTTGGACGTGTTTCTGGGGGCGGTTCTGTGATATGCGATTGCCGCGCCGTCGTTGCGTGCTAAAGTTGCCGGCCCATCTGTGGTTGGCGGTTGCGTCGTCGTCGTTGTATCTGTCATTGAATTATGCGGATTTTCATGGACGCATCCGAACCTGGTTCTGCGAAGCCCGATCATAGCACCGAAGTTCCCGCCGGGAAATCATCGGCGCCCGTCATCCTTCAGATATTGCCGATGTTGCAGACCGGCGGAGTCGAACGGGGAACAGTCGATATTACCGCCGCAATCGCACAATCCGGCGGTATTGCGCTGGTCGTGTCCGGCGGCGGCCCCATGGTGCGTGAGGTCGAACGGGCCGGCGGCGAACATATCACCATGCCGGTTTTCAGCAAGAATCCGCTGGTCATGCGCCGCAACACAAGGGCGCTGGAAGCGCTGATCCGCGACCGCCGGGTCGATATCGTTCATGCCAGAAGCCGGGCGCCCGCATGGTGCGCGCGCCGCGCGGCGGCGCGGACGGGCGCGCGTTTCATGACCACGTTTCATGGCGCGTATGGCGAATCGAATCACCTGAAGCATATTTATAATTCGATCATGGCCAGGGGTGAACGGGTCATCGCGATTTCCCAGTTCATCGCCGACCGTATCGAGTCCCTGTACCAGGCCGGTCCCGACCGGGTGCGCACCATTCCGCGCGGCATCGATTTTACGATCTTCAACGCCAACGCCGTGTCGGCTGAACGGATGATCCAGCTGTCCAATGCATGGCGGCTGTCCGATGGCGTCCCGGTCATTCTGCTGCCGGGCCGGCTGACCCGCTGGAAGGGCCATGAAATCCTGATCGAGGCCCTGGCGCGCCTTGGCCGCCGCGATCTCCGCTGCGTGCTGGTCGGCGATGAACAGGGCCGGTCCAGTTACCGGAACGATCTTGACGCCCATGTGGCGCGCGCCGGGCTCGCCGATATCGTGCAGATCGTCGGGGACTGCCGCGATATGGCCGCCGCCTACATGGTCGCCGACGTGGTGGTGTCGGCCTCGACCGATCCGGAAGCCTTTGGCCGCGTCGCCGCCGAGGCCCAGGCCATGGGACGGCCGGTGATCGCGACCGATCATGGCGCGGCGCGGGAAACCGTGCTGCCGGACGGCGTCACCGGATGGCTGGCCACGCCCGGCGATCCCGATTCAATGGCGGCGGCCCTGGAAAAGGCGCTGGCGCTGACTGCCCTGGAACGGGAAGCCATGGCGGAACGGGCCGTGGCCCACGTTCACAAGAATTTCGCCAAGGATGACATGTGCGCCAAGACATTGGCCGTCTATAAGGAATTGATGGTCGGAAGGCGCGGCGTCGGCCTGGTGGGGGGACGACCGGGCGGACAGGCCGGGGCATGAGCGCGCGCATATTGGTCATCAGGCTCGGTGCGCTGGGCGATATGGTTTTATCGCTCGGGCCCTTCGCCGCGATCCGCAAGGCCCACGCCGGCGCCAGAATCACGCTGCTGACCACCGCGCCCTATGCGGGGTTCATGGGCGACAGCCCCTATTTCGATGAAATCTGGACCGATGAACGGCCGAAACTGCTGCGGCCCCGATCGTGGCTGGCGCTGCGGCGCCGGTTGCGGTCGGGAAATTTCGATTTTGTCTATGATTTGCAGACCTCCGACCGCAGCAATTGGTATTACCGGCTGATGGGTCCGGGCCCGCGCCCCCCATGGTCCGGCATCGCCGCCGGGTGTTCGCACCCCCACCGCAACCCCCGCCGCGATTTCATGCATACCATCGACCGTCAGGCCGAACAGCTCGGCGATGCGGGGATCGATCCGGTTCCGGCGGCTGATTTATCCTGGTGTTCCGCCGATGTGGCCCGGTTCGGGCTTGATGATCCCTATGTGCTTCTGGTTCCCGGCGGCGCGGCCCATCGCCCGGACAAACGCTGGCCCGTGGACAGCTTCGCCGCGCTGGCCCGGGATTTGGCCGCCCGGGGCGTTCAGCCCGTTGTGCTGGGCGGGGCCCAGGAACGGGACCTGGCGGCACGGATTTGTGCGCTTTGTCCCGGCGCGCGCGACCTCACCGGCGACACCGGCTTCGCCCAAATCGCCGCATTGGCGCGCAATGCCGCCGGCGCCGTCGGCAATGATACGGGGCCCATGCATCTGGTCGCGGCGGCGGGGTGTCCGGCGTTGATTCTGTTTTCGGCGGCCTCCGACCCGGCGTTGACTCAGCCCCGGGGACCGGCGGTTTCCGTGCTGGAATCGGAGAATCTGGCCGATCTTGCCGTTCCGGACGTTGCGGCGGCTTTAAGTTTGCGTTAAACGCATTTCATTATCGTGACCATTGTGCGTGAAAAAACAACATGACCAGCGCTAGCGAACAGCGAGACGCGGCGACAGCGACAGCAGTGACCCTCCCCGATGGGAGCGTGCGCCGCTATGACCATGCCGTGACGGGCGCCCACATCGCCGCCGATATCGGCCCCGGACTGGCCAAGGCCGCCATCGCAATCCGGGTCGATGGGGATCTGCGCGATCTCGGCGTGACCATCGCCGGCGAAGCGACAATCGCCATCATCACCCGCAAGTCGGACGAAGCGCTGGAATTGATCCGGCACGATACCGCCCATGTCATGGCCGAAGCGGTGCAGGAGCTATATCCCGGCACCCAGGTAACCATCGGTCCGGCCATCGAAGACGGGTTTTATTACGATTTTGCGCGCGACCTGCCGTTTTCCATCGATGATCTCGACAAGATCGAGGCCAAGATGCATGAGATCATCACGCGCGACGCGCCGCTGCTGCGCGAGGAATGGCAGCGCATTGACGCGATCCGCCACTTCTCCGACAAGGGCGAAAAATACAAGGCGCAGATTGTCGAGGAATTGCCGCCGTCGGAAACCATCACGGTGTACCGCCAGGGCGATTGGCTCGATCTGTGCCGTGGGCCCCATCTGCCGTCGACCGGCCATGTGGGCAAGGGGTTCAAGCTGCTGAAGGTCGCGGGCGCCTATTGGCGGGGCGATTCCAGGAACGAGATGCTGCAGCGGATCTACGGCACCTCGTGGCGCGACGAAAAGGAGCTCAAGGCCCATCTTTTCCAGCTCGAGGAAGCGGAAAAGCGGGACCATCGACGGCTCGGGCGCGAGATGGATCTGTTCCACTTCCAGGAGGAAGCCATCGGGTCGGCGTTCTGGCATCCGAAAGGCTGGACGCTTTATCGCGTATTGCAGAGCTATATCCGGACGCGGCTCGAGGCGGCGAATTATGTCGAGGTCAGGACGCCGCAGCTGATCGACCGGGGATTGTGGGAATCTTCCGGTCATTGGGAGAAGTTCCGCGAGCATATGTTCACGGCCGACACCGAGGACGGCCGCGTGCTCGCCCTCAAGCCGATGAACTGCCCGGGGCATGTACAGATATTCAAGCACGGCATCACCAGCTACCGGGATCTGCCTCTGAGGATGGCCGAGTTCGGATCGTGCCACCGCTATGAGCCGTCCGGCGCGCTGCACGGGCTGATGCGCGTCCGCGCGTTCACCCAGGACGACGCCCATATCTTCTGCACCGAGGATCAGATCACCGGGGAGACGCGCGCGTTCTGCGATCTGTTGATGAGCGTCTACGCCGATTGCGGCTTCACCGACGTGGCTGTCAAGTTCGCCGACCGGCCCGAGGTGCGGGCCGGCGAGGATGCGACATGGGACAAGGCCGAGTCGGCGCTGACCGCCGCGGTCGAAGCGTCCGGGCTCGATTACACGCTCAACCCCGGTGAAGGGGCATTCTATGGCCCCAAGCTCGAGTTCGTGCTGCGCGACGCCATCGGGCGCGACTGGCAATGCGGCACGCTGCAGGTCGATTTCGTCCTGCCCGAGCGGCTTGACGCGTCCTATATCGGCGAAGATGGCGAAAAACACCGTCCGGTGATGCTCCACCGCGCGATTCTGGGCTCATTCGAGCGTTTTATCGGCATTTTGATCGAAAACTATGCGGGAAAGATGCCCTTGTGGCTTGCGCCGGTGCAAATCGTGGTCGCGACCATCACATCCGACGCTGATGACTATGCAAGTGATGTGACCGCCGCCTTGCAGGCCGCCGGGTTGCGCGTCGAATGCGACCTGCGCAATGAAAAGATCGGCTATAAGATACGGGAACACAGCGTGGCCAAGGCGCCGGTCATGCTGGTCGTGGGCAAGAACGAGATGGCGGACCGGCAAGTCGCCATGCGCCGGCTTGGCGGCAAGGATCAGGAAATCCTTGCGTTGGATGATGCGATCGATAGACTTGCCCTTGAAGCTCGCGGACCGATGGCTTGAAGATGCCGTTGAATTGCGATACGACGAGCCCCAATTAAGCTGAAACCGAAACCGAACCCTGAACTGAACCACGAACTGAAACTTTAAAGGAAAATTCCATAGCCAGACCCCCTCCCTTTGCTCCGCCCGTACGCGATGATCGGCAGGTCAATGAGACCATTAAGTCCGCGAGTGTACGTCTCGTAGAAGCAGATGGCACCGTTGTCGGTGTCATCAACACGCAGGAAGCGATTGAAATGGCCGCCGAACAAGGCCTCGATCTTGTCGTTGTGTCGCCCAATGTCGATCCGCCGGTGTGCAAGATCCTTGATTACGGCAAGCTCAAATACGAAAACCAGAAGAAAAAGAACGAAGCCCGCAAGCGGCAGAAAACAGTCGATATCAAGGAAGTCAAATTCCGTCCCGGGATCGAAACCCATGATTACGACGTAAAAATGCGGTCCATGCGCAAATTCCTGGATGAGGGCGACAAGGTCAAGGTGACCCTGCGTTTCCGGGGCCGTGAAATGGCCCATCAGGAACTCGGGCTGCAGGTGCTCAACCGGGTCAAGGACGATGTCCTGGAAGTGGCCAAGGTCGAGCAGTTTCCGAAAATGGAAGGCCGTCAGATGATCATGGTGGTGGCGCCTAAATAGCGCTGATTTCCGCCTGAACTCACACCGGCCCGCCCTCTTTCCCGGTTCCCCATGGGAGGTTCCTGTTGGGGGACCGGGAAAGAGGGCGGGCCGGTGCGGATTCCCCCGGAAACCCACATCTTCTTTCCTTGCTATCTCCGGGGCGGGCCGTTATAACCCGCGCTCTTTGAGTGATCCGGCGTAAGGGCATGCCGAGACCGCTCTCTTGTCGTCAACCCCCTACTCATGGGAGACGGAAATGCCCAAGCTAAAGTCCAAGAGCGGAGCCAAGAAGCGGTTCCGGGTTACCGGTACGGGTCTCGTCAAAGCCGGCCCGGCGTTCAAGCGGCACAACCTCCGCAAACGGTCCCAGAAAATGAAACGAAACGCCCGTGGCATGAGTGTCATGGCGGCGGCCGATCAGAAGATGGTTCGTTCATATCTGCCGTATCTGTAGGAGGAAAAGACCATGGCTCGTGTAAAACGGGGCGTAACGTCCCACGCCCGTCACAAAAAAGTCCTGAA
>CALGIA010000573.1 GCA_937916005.1 uncultured Rhodospirillaceae bacterium | reverse complement strand
TGACACTGTTCCGAATCGCCGTGATTCCGGGACTGGTGGGCGTGTTTTATCTTGAAAGCGATTTCAGCAACTGGCTGGCCTGGGGGTTGTTCAGCCTGGCCGCGATCACTGATTTCTTCGACGGGTATATTGCGCGCGTTATGGGCCAGCAATCGGCATTCGGCAGCTTTCTGGATCCGGTCGCGGACAAGCTTCTGGTCGCATCGGCATTGTTGATGATGGTCGCGTTCGGTCATATTTCCGGGCTCACCATCCTGCCCGCAGTGGTCATATTGTGCCGCGAAATCCTGGTGTCGGGCCTGCGCGAATATCTCGCCGGCATCCGGATCAGCGTTCCCGTCAGCCAGTTGGCCAAGTGGAAAACCACCATTCAGATGGTCGCCATCGGCTTTTTGATGGTCGGAGATGCGGGGCCGGAAAAATTTCCGACCGTTCTGATCGGTGACGCCGGCTTGTGGATCGCCGCCGCCCTGACGATGGTGACCGGATATGATTATCTGCGGGCCGGGCTGCGCCATATCGAACATGAAGACAGCGCGGAACCCCGGAGCCAGAAGACAGGAGCCAACTGAAATGCCGGGTGGGCGCGCCATATTCGGCATTTCCGGTTGGAGCGGGTCTGGAAAAACCACGCTGATCACCCGGCTGATCCCCGAAATCTGCGGGCGCGGCTTGACCGTTTCGACCATCAAACATGCCCATCACCGGTTCGATATCGACCAGCCGGGCAAGGATTCATACGAACACCGGGAGGCCGGCGCAACCGAGGTGCTGGTGTCATCGGCCGCGCGCTGGGCCCTGATCCACGAACACCGGGGCGCGCCGGAGCCAAGCCTGGCCGAACTGACCGAGCAGATGAAGCCGGTCGATCTGCTGCTGATCGAAGGGTTCAAGAACGAATTCTATGAAAAGCTTGAAGTTCATCGGCCGTCCATCGGCAAGGAACTTCTCTGTGTTGCCGATGACCAGGTGATCGCGGTGGCGAGCGACACGGTCCTTCCGTCCGTCACCCTGCCCACATTCGATCTGGACGATGTCATCGCCATCGCCGATTTCATTGTGGCCCGATGCGGATTGGAAAGTTCCATGCGGGGGACCGCCTGACCATGGCCCAGCTTTCCGATGATTGCTTCGCCTTTGGCGGCAAACTCATGACCGCACAGGAAGCCATGGACACGCTGTCCGAACGGCTCAGAGTCGTGGTTGAGCCGGAACAGGTCGGCTTGCGCGCGGCGCTGGGACGCATTTTGGCCGAAGACGTGATGTCGGAACACGCCGTGCCGCCCCATGACAATGCCGCCGTGGATGGTTATGCGGTCCGGTTTGATGATCTGGACCCGGACGGCGAAACCTTACTGGCCGTGTCCGGGCGGGTGGCCGCCGGCCA
The DNA here is from genome assembly GCA_937916005.1 of uncultured Rhodospirillaceae bacterium. Lineage (GTDB taxonomy): Bacteria > Pseudomonadota > Alphaproteobacteria > MPNO01 > MPNO01 > CALGIA01. The sequence goes on along the minus strand of CALGIA010000573.1, from coordinate 1,370 downwards.
TCCGCTGGGCCGCGCCACACAGCCAGGGGAGGCGATCCGTATCTTTACCGGCGCGCCCATGCCGGACGGCCCCGACACGGTGTTGATGCAGGAAGATTGCCGGGTCGATGGCGACCGGGTGGCCATTCCGCCGGGAATCAAGCGCGGCGCCAATCGCCGGCGCGCGGGCGAAGACATCGGGGCCGGCGATACCATCCTGCAAGCAGGCCGGAAAATACGGCCTCAGGAAATCGGCCTCGCCGCCTCTATCGGGCGAACCGAAATTTCGGTTTTCCGCCGGTTAAACATCGCATTGTTTTCGACCGGCGATGAAATCCGCGATATCGGCGAGGATTTGCCGCCGGGCTGCATCTATGATTCCAACCGTTATACAGTTTCAGCACTGCTCGAAACCCTGGGATGCCGGGTCGATGATCTGGGAATTCTGCCGGATAATTATGACCATATAAAACGCGCGCTGGACAACGCCGCGCGCGATCATGACGCCATCCTGACGTCGGGCGGCGTGTCGACCGGTGAGGAAGACCATGTGCGCCGCGCCGTCGAACAGCTCGGCAATATCCATTTCTGGCGTCTGGCGATTCGTCCCGGACGGCCGCTTGCGCTGGGTCAGATCGGCCGGACGCCGTTTATCGGCTTGCCGGGCAACCCGGTGGCGGTGATGGTGACGTTTATGCGGCTGGCGCGGCCGGCGCTGTTGCGGCTTGCGGGCTGCGCCGATACGGAACCCCGGATTTTCCGCGTTCGCGCCGGGTTCGACTATAAAAAGAAGATCGACCGGCGGGAATGGCTTCGGGTCCGGCTGACGACGGATTCCAACGGGATGGTTTCGGCGCAGAAATTCCCGCGCGACGGGGCGGGTATCCTGTCCTCGATGGTCGCGTCCGACGGGCTTTTGGAACTGCCCGAGGATTTAACCCGGCTGGAGCCGGGAATGATGGTGGATTTCCTGCCATTTAGCGAGGTGAGTTGATGCAGCTACTTTATTTTGGCTGGGTGCGAATCAAAATGGGCAAGGACCGGGAAAAGATCGACCTGCCTGACGGCGTAACCACTGTGCAGGAACTCATCGATTCCCTCCGCGGCCTCGGCGGCGTTTACGAGGAAGCCCTGGGCGATATCTCCATGGTCCGGGTTGCGCTCAATCAGGAGCTCACCGACCTGGACGCGGCGGTCGCCAACGATGACGAGGTCGCGCTGTTCCCACCCATGACCGGGGGATAGAATAATGATCAAGGTCCAGCAGGAAGATTTCGACATTGGCGCCGAGACGTCGCGCCTGACCGACGGGAACAATTCGGTCGGCGGGATGGCCTGTTTTGTCGGGCTGGTGCGTGATATTGCCGGTGACGACAGCGTTGAGACAATGA
>CALGIA010000572.1 GCA_937916005.1 uncultured Rhodospirillaceae bacterium | reverse complement strand
CGGCGAAACTGCTTCTATACAGCCGTGCGCGAAGATGGCCTGCAAACCATAGCCGAGGTCGAAATCGATCCGGCCGCCCTTTACGGTAAATGAGCCGCGGTCCCGACAATTACCTGGAAGCGCCCCCGTCGCCGGATGACGAACGGATGCAGATTTCCCTATTGACCGGGTTCCTCGGAAGCGGCAAGACCACGTTGCTGAATGCACTGCTGAAACATCCCGAAATGGGCGAGACGGCTGTGCTGGTCAATGAATTCGGCGAAATCGGAATCGACCATCAGCTGATCGAAAAAATCGATGAGGAAACCATTCTGCTCAATGCCGGCTGTCTGTGCTGTTCGGTGCGCGGTGACCTGGCGCGGGCCTTGCGCGAGCTGTCCGTCAAGCGCGCCCGGGGCGAGATTCCGCGCTTCACCCGGGTGCTGATTGAATCCACCGGGCTCGCCGACCCCGCCCCCATTATCCACACATTGATCAGCGATCCCATCGTGTCGGAACGTTTCACGCTGGACGGCATCGTCACCACGGTCGATGCGGTCCTGGGCGAAGGTCAGTTCGATGATCATGAGGAATCGGTCAAGCAGGTTGCGGTGGCCGACCGTATCGTCATGACCAAATGCGATCTGGCCAGTGACGAAGGGATCAAATCCCTGGATGCGCGGTTGGCGGAACTCAACCCGGCGGCTCCCGTAACCCGCGCGCTGCACGGCCAAATTCATCCCGACCAGCTGTTCAATGCGGGGTTATACGATCCCGCCACCAAAAGTCTCGACGTTCAGCGCTGGTTGCGGGACGAAGCTTATGGCGAGAATGACCATCATCATTCCCATGATGTAAACCGCCACGATGCCAGTATCCGCGCCTTTTGCATCACATATGACGAGCCCCTGGTCTGGGAAGCCTTCGTCGCCTGGGTCCGCACGCTGACCGCCGTCTACGGCGCAAAACTTCTGCGAATCAAGGGCATCGTCAACATTCAGGGCCAGCAAAACCCCATCGCCATCCATGGCGTGCAGCACATGTTCCACGACCCGGTGGAACTGCCCGCATGGCCCGACGACGACCGGCGGTCGCGCATGGTGTTCATCACCAACGGTCTGGACCCGGCGGACCTGGAGAAAAAACTCACCAATCTGCAAAACGCGGCGACGGGTGAGATCAAGCAGATTTGATCTGCGTTCCCCTATCATTTGGACTCTTTACGGAATAAAGCTGCTTGCCCATGTGTTTATTACATGAGGGCGGCTTGGAAGCCGGTCCCAGAACATCAATGAAAGGGAGATGAAATGAAGATCATAAAAATAATGGCTGCTGTGAGCGTTTCCATTGTGATGAGTGCACCGCTTGCCGTCGCCGGCGATCAATCCATGGGGTTTTTCGTCACCAGTGTCGGTATGGGCAAGGGTGGAAACTTGGGCGGGCTGGCAGGGGCGGATGACTATTGCAAAAAACTGGCCGAGGCCGCCGGCTCCACCGGCCGGACCTGGCGTGCCTATCTCAGCACTCAGGTGAAAGGAAAGCGCGGCATTTCCGCGCGCAACCGGATCGGAGCCGGCCCCTGGTACAATTCGAAGGGAGAGTTAATCGCCAGCGATCTGGATCAACTTCATCTGAACCCCAACATCGTCAGAAGAACCGCTCTGAACGAAAAAGGCGGTCTCGTGAATGGCCGCGGCGATAAACCCAACGAGCACGATATGCTGACCGGCTCAAAGGCCGACGGTACGGCCTATTTCCCTTGGGAAAAGGACGATCATACCTGCAGCAACTGGACCAGCTCGGACAAAGGCGCCGCGACCGTCGGCCATCATGACCGTCATGGCGGTGGCAACACGTCGTGGAATGCAGCTCATGAATCACGAGGCTGCACTCAGCCGCAACTCGTGAGCAGTGGTGGCGCGGGACTGTTTTACTGCTTCGCAGCCGACTGATTGATTCGTGACCAGGACGCCCGGGGCCAGCGATCCCCGGGCAGTCTTGGAATAGCGTGGAGCGTTATATATGTATATATATAACCCTTATGTACACGCCGATGATCCGAAACTGGACGCTGATCCTGCTGGCCCTGACTATACTTGCTCCCTCGGCATGGGCGGGGAATGTTTTGGTGTTTGCTGCATCCAGCACCACCAATGTTCTGGATGACATCAACCAGCGCTACGCCGCGGCCGGATACGACCCTGTTCTGATTTCATACGGGTCGAGCGGGATGATGGCGCGCCAGATCGAAAACGGCGCGCCTGCCGATATTTTCGTGACCGCCGATGAAACCTGGTTGACCTATCTCGGCCGACTGGGGCTTCTCGGCAAACGCCATCCCAAAGAGCTGGCGCGCAACCGGCTGGTATTGATTGCGCCCAAACGCAGCCGGCTCAGGCTTCGCATCGCCTATGGATTTCCCTTGGCCCAATATCTTCGGGACGCGCCCCTGGCGATTGCCGACCCCGGTCATGTCCCGGCCGGGCGTTATGCGGAAGCCGCACTGACCACCCTCGGTGTCTGGCCGGCGGTGAAGAAAAGAAGCGCTCTGACCAATAATGTGCGCCAGGTCCTGGCCCTGGTCGAGCGCGGCGAGGCCGCGGCGGGGATCGTTTATGCCACGGATGCAAAAATCAGCCGGAAAGTCCGGCAAATCGATGAATTTCCCGAAGCCTCACACCCTCCGATCTCTTATCACGCAGCCATAATTACCGGCCGCTCCGAACCGGAAATTCGACATTTTTATGAATTCCTTCAATCCAAGGCCATGAAAACGGCCTTTCGCCGCCATGGCTTTCGGGTCGATTGAATGAGCTATTTCACCACATTGGAAATCGAAGCCCTGACGCTCAGCCTTCAAGTTGCGTTCTGGGCCATGTTATGGAGTCTGCCGATCGGCATTGCGGTGGCGTGGCTTCTGGCGCGGCGGAACTTTTTCGGAAAATCCCTGCTCGATGCACTAGTTCATGTACCTCTGGTGGTGCCCCCCGTGGTGGTTGGCTATGTGCTGCTGGTGTTGCTCGGGCGGCGTGGCGTGGTCGGTGCATGGCTGTTGGAA
>CALGIA010000571.1 GCA_937916005.1 uncultured Rhodospirillaceae bacterium | reverse complement strand
GGCGAATACAATTCCCATCGCCGTTCCGGACACGACAAAGGCCGCAACGCCGCTGTTCGACGGATCGGACTGGGATTTCGACACCATGCGGCGGACATATGACGCGATCGAGGACATCGCCCTCAATGATCTCGGGCTCGACGTGTATGCAAACCAGGTCGAGGTGATTTCCACCGAGCAGATGCTCGACGCCTATTCCTCCATCGGCATGCCGCTGATGTATCGCCACTGGTCGTTCGGCAAGCATTTCGCGCGGGACGAGACCGCCTATCGCAAGGGGCAGGCCGGGCTCGCCTATGAAATCGTGATCAATTCCAACCCCTGCATCAGCTACAACATGGAAGATAACACCATGACCATGCAGACGCTGGTCATGGCCCATGCGGCGTTCGGGCATAATCATTTTTTCAAGAACAATTACATGTTCCGCCACTGGACCGACGCGGACGGCATTCTCGACTATCTCCAATTCGCCAAGAACTTCATCGCGTCCTGCGAGGAACGCCATGGCGTCGATGCGGTGGAATCAGTGCTGGACGCGGCCCATGCGCTGATGGACCAGGGCGTGTTCCGCTATCGCCGCCGCAAGATCAATCTGGTGGACGAACAGCGCCGACAGCGCGACCGCATGGAGAATGCCGAGCGCGACTTCAACGATCTGTGGCGCACAGTGCCGACCGGCGCCCACCGGGCCGAGCCGTCCGAGGAGGAACGCGATCTGGCCGAGCGCAAGCGCCGCCTGAAACTGCCGGAAGAAAACCTGCTTTATTTCATCGAGAAAAACAGCCCGAGCCTGGAAAACTGGCAGCGCGAACTGCTCCGCATCATCCGCAATATCGCGCAGTATTTTTATCCGCAGAAACAGACCAAGGTGATGAATGAGGGCTGCGCGACTTTCGTGCATCACTACATCATGAACGCGCTGTTCGATAAGGGGCTGATCACCGAAGGCTCCATGCTGGAATTCAACCACATGCACGCCAATGTGCTGACCCAGCCCGATTTCGACGACCGGCGCTATAGCGGGCTCAACCCCTATGCGCTGGGTTTCGCCATGATGTGCGATATCCGCCGGATCTGCACCGAACCGACCGACGAAGACCGGGAATGGTTCCCCGACATCGCCGGCAATGACGATTGGCGCGGCACGCTACGCCATGCCTGGGCCAATTACCGCGACGAATCCTTCATCCAGCAATTCCTGAGCCCCCACCTGATCCGCAAATTCGGCCTGTTCGCGCTGTGCGACGACGAAAAAGACAGCCACTACACGATCACCAACATCCACGACGAACGGGGCTACAAAATCATCCGCGAAACACTGGCGCGCAGCTACGACATCGGGCTGGTGGAACCCAACATCCAGGTCACCGACGTGGACCTGCTCGGCGAACGGCATCTGAAACTGCAACACACCATGCACGACCGCATCCCCCTGGCCGAAAAAAACCGCACCGCCGTGCTGGAACAGGTCCGCAAACTATGGGGCTACGAGGTATCCCTGGTCGGCATCGATTCCGAAACGGACGAGGTGTGTTACCAAACGGGAACGGCCAAGAGCGAGGCTTAGGGCGCGGCCCTACGAGCCCTCCCGGCCATACCCGATCCCCCTGAGCGCCACGTCGATTTCGTCCAGGATCGCTGGATCGTCTATGGTTGCCGGCATTTTCCAGTCCTCACAGTCGGCGATGGCGCGCATGGTGCCGCGCAGGATTTTTCCGGAACGGGTTTTGGGCAGGCGGTCGACGATGGTTGCCGTTTTGAAGGCGGCGACAGGACCGATGTCGTTGCGCACCATGCCGACGACCTCGCCCACGATGTCGGCATTGGGCCGCACGACGCCCGCCTTCAACACCATGAAGCCGAGCGGCACCTGGCCCTTGATCGGATCGGCCACGCCGATGACCGCGCATTCGGCCACGTCCGGGTGGTTCGACAGCACTTCTTCCATGGCCCCGGTGGACAATCTATGCCCGGCCACGTTGATGATGTCGTCGGTGCGCGACATGACGAACACATAGCCGTCATCATCGATGAACCCGGCATCGGCGGTCTGGTAATAGCCCGGATAATCGGTGAGATACGCCGCGCGGAACCGGTCTTCCGCATTCCATAATGTGGGCAGGGAACCGGGCGGCAGGGGCAGCCTGGCGACCAGCGCGCCGATATCGCCGGTCTTGGCCTCTTCGCCGTTCTCACCGATCACACGCAAGTCCCAACCCGGCACGGGGCGGCTGGGCGAGCCGTACTTGACCGGAATTTTGCCGAGCCCGAGGCAATTGGCGGCGATCGACCAGCCGGTTTCCGTCTGCCACCAATGGTCCAGTACCGGCACGCCGAGCAGGCGTTCGGCCCATTGAATAGTGTCCGGGTCGGCCCGTTCGCCGGCCAGGAACAGGCTTTCAAACCGGGACAGATCATAACCGCCGATCAGCGCGCCGTCCGGGTCTTCCTTCTTGATGGCGCGGAACGCCGTCGGCGCGGTGAACATGCATTTCACGCCATGTTCGGCGATCACCCGCCAGAATGCGCCGGCGTCGGGCGTGCCTACGGGCTTGCCCTCATATAGAATGGTCGTGCAGCCGGCCAGAAGCGGCGCGTAGACGATATAGCTATGGCCCACCACCCAGCCCACATCCGACGCAGCCCAATAGACCTCGCCCGATTTCACATTATAGATATTGGACATGGACCAGTTGAGCGCCACCGCGTGGCCGCCATTGTCGCGCACCACCCCCTTGGGCTCGCCGGTGGTGCCCGAGGTATAGAGGATGTAAAGCGGGTCGGTGGCTTTGACGGGCACGCAGTCATGGGGTGTGGCCGCCGCCAGGGCGTCGTCCCAGTCGATGTCGCGGCCGGGGATCAATTCGGCGCGCCCGGCGTCCCGCTGCGCGATGAGGCAAAAATCCGGCTTGTGGCTTGCGATCTCAATCGCGGCATCCAGCAATGGCTTGTAGGCCACGATGCGCCCTGGTTCGATGCCGCAGGACCCGGCGATAATCGCCTTGGGGCCGCAATCATCTATGCGCACGGCCAGCTCATTGGCCGCGAAGCCGCCGAACACCACCGAATGCACCGCGCCGAGCCGCGCGCAGGCCAGCATGGCGATGGCCGCCTCGGCGATCATGGGCATATAGATCACCACCCGGTCGCCCTTGACCACGCCGCGCGCCGCCAAAGCGCCCGCGCAGAGCGCCACCCGCTCGGTCAGTTCATCATAGCTGTAAGTTTTTTGCGTACCGGTGACCGGGCTGTCATAGATCAGGGCTGCGCGCGCGCCATGTCCGGCGGCAACGTGACGATCCAGCGCGTTGTAACAGGTGTTGAGTTCACCGCCGGCGAACCAGCGATAGAACGGCGCGCGGGATTCATCCAGCACCTTGTCCCATTTGCGGGTCCAGTCGATGCCCTCGGCCACGTCGCCCCAGAATCCTTGCGGATCTTTGAGCGAACGCCGCCAGATTTCATCAAAGCCGCCGATCATGGCCGGTCTCCCGTTACCTTTGTCTTTATAATGTCAAAGTGTGCGGGAAATTGCGGCGAAGCGCAAAGAGCGAATTATCGAGTTGGCGTCGTGGAAGCAGGCATGGCGACGCCATGGCGCGCGGCAACCGTTTCAAGCTGGGTCCATATCCCGTCACGGACCGGGATCCCGGACCGGGTCCGTTCTTCCAGCACCCGGTCGCCGCGTTCGCCGGGCACCAGGATTTCTTCGGTTCCCTCGGCGCGGTCACGGCTTTTGAGCGTTTCCACCAGACGATCGACCTGGGCGCGGAATTCGGCCGGATCAGTAAAGGCCGCGATATTGACCGCGATGCAGAGCCCGTTCTGGCGGATCGGATGGCCGGGGGTGCGTTCCTGCAATTCCGCCGCGAGGATCGGATTACCGACCATCAGACTGATCAGGCATTCAAGCATCAGGGACAGCCCGCCCCCCTTGTGACCGCCTAGGGGCACCGATGTGACCGCGCGCGCGCCGTCCGTGGTGGGGACGCCGTCCGCATCGAGCGCCCAGCCTTCCGGGATGGTCTCGCCGGTCAGCCGCGCCTGGGCGAGCCGGCCACCGGCCACCACGGCGGTCGCCATATCAAGCATCAATGGCGCATGATCGCCCCCGGGGACGGCGATGCCGATGGGGCTGGTCCCAACGGACCCCGCGCGCGTGCCCGGGTAGGCCATATTGGGCAGCGACGATACGAAGGCGAGCCCCGCCATGTCGGCGCGGGCCGCCTTCAATGTATAATATCCGATGGCCCCCGAATGGGTCATCTGGCGCACCATGGCCCAGCCGATTCCGGCATTGCGCGCCTTTGCGATGGCCTTGTCCATGGCCCAGTCCATGGCCACCGGACCAGCGGCGCGGTCGGCTTCGATCGACAGGGATGCCGAGGTTTCAGTCGTCACGCTGAGGTTTGGGCGCGGGTTCATGCCGCCATTATCGATCATGCCCACATAGCGCGGAATCCGCGAGATGCCGTGTGAATCCACGCCGCGCAGATTGGCCCAACTGAGGACGTCCGCCATGGTGGCCGCATGGTCGCCCGACATGCCTTCGGCGGCGAAAATGTCCTGGATGAAGCGCTTCAGCGCATCGACGGGAATTTTTCGGGGGTCTGTCGTCATGAGGTGCGTGGTCAATTCCATGGGTTGGAGCGTGAATATATTGTCACCGCTCGAAAGCGTCCTAGGTTAGAATTATACCGGTAGAACCCGGAACAAACAGGAATTAAAGGCGGCAATCAAATGGATAAAGCAACCTTCGGAGCCGGCTGCTTCTGGGGCGTCGAGGCGGCATTTCGCAAGCTTGACGGCGTTTCCGCAACATCGGTCGGCTATATGGGCGGGACGACGGAAAAACCGACCTATCACGACGTCTGCACCGGCCAGACCGGCCACGCGGAAGTGGTGCAGGTGGAATATGACCCCGACAGGATCAGCTTTGAGCAATTGCTGGATACGTTTTGGGAATGTCACGACCCGACCCAACTTAACCGGCAGGGTCCTGATTTCGGCACCCAGTATCGCACGGCAATTTTCTTCCATAGCGACGCCCAGGATCAGGCGGCGCAAACAAGCCTTGCCGCGCGGGAACAAACCGGACGTTACAGGGGACCCATCGTCACCGAGATCGTGGCCGCCGGCCCCTATACGATCGCGGAAGATTATCATCAGCAATATTTTGAAAAAATGAGCGGCCGCCGCACGCAGCTATTCTAGACCGTTTAACCGTCGGACTTTATTAGCTCAAAACTCGGGCGGTTCAAAACCGCAGGCGCGGAGTTGCTCGGACAGCGCAGTCTTCAGCCGCGCCAACCCGGCTTCATCGGACGATTCGCAGCGCGCAACCAGGGCATCCTGGGTGTTGGACGCGCGGAGCAACCACCAGCCGTCATCGGTCCGTACACGCACGCCGTCGATATCGTTGATGTCTGCGCCGGACGCCGCCAGCCGGTCACGAATTTCCGCAACGGAGTCGAACTTGCGTTCTTCGGGACAGGGGAAGCGCAACTCCGGGGTGTTCACGGGCTTGGGCAAACCGTCCATCATTTCAATCAGGCTTTGCGGTGCGCGGGATAAAAAGCTCAGCATGCGGACCGCTGCGTAGAGCCCGTCGTCATAACCGTAATAGCGGTCGGCGAAAAATATGTGCCCGCTCATTTCACCCGCCAGGGGCGCGCCGGTTTCCAGCATTTTCGATTTGATGGGCGAATGGCCGGCGCAATACATCACGCCCTTGCCGCCCAGGTTGCGGATTTCATCGAACAATGTCTCGCTCGCCTTGACGTCGGCGATGATGGTAGCGCCGGGCTGTTCGCCGAGCACTTCGCGGATCATCAGGGTCAGATACTGATCGCCCCACAGAATCCGCCCGGTTCCGTCGACGACCCCAATACGGTCGCCATCCCCATCAAACGCAAAGCCCACATCGCAACGTTCGGATTTCACCGTCGCGATCAACTGTTCCAGGTTCCTGGGCTCAGTCGGGTCGGGGTGATGCGCCGGAAATGTCCCATCGATCGTTTCATTCAGCAGAATGTGACGGCCCGGAAGCAGTTTACAGAGCCTGGTCATCGCATCGCCGGCCGCGCCATTGCCCGCATCCCAGGCGACGGAAAGATCCCGCCCACCCAGAAAATCAGCGGCAATTCGCGCCACATACCGCGCCAGCATCGGAGACTTCAGAACGCCTCCCTTGCCGGTCGCAAAGTGGCCGCGCGATGCGATATCGCCCAACCGGCGGATGTCATCGCCCCAGTATGACTGCTTGCCGAGCATCAATTTGAAACCGTTATATTCAGGCGGATTGTGGGATGCGGTGATCATCACGCCGCCATCCGCGTCGAGCGCATTGACCCCATAATACAGCATGGGCGTCGGGCCGAGACCGATGCGGATGGCATCGAGTCCGCAGGCATTGAGTCCTTCGATAACGGCGATTTCCAGATCGGGCGACGACAGCCTGCCGTCATAGCCGACGCAGACGCGGGAACCACCGGCTTCCGCCACCACCGTGCCGAAAGCCCGGCCCAGGGCGCGGGCATCGGTAACATCCAGAGTCTGGCCCACTACCCCCCGGATATCATATTCCCGCAGGATCGAACGGTTGAATTCGTGGCGGTCTTGCGACGATCCGCCGAATGCGCCGGATCCCGAAGAATCGTCTTCCACACGGGCATATCCGTGTTGGGTGTCATAACCCCGGTCCATGATTCTACCCCCAGCCGATAAGACGGGTAGTAAACCATTGATACGGTTAAATTTTACTTGACCGGAACCGGTTGAACACGAGGTCCGGTATTAGTCTCTCGTTAACCCCGCCTGCGTTGGCGGCGAGGGCCCGGGCGTCCACATGAATTCGGGCGGGTCAAACAAGACCCGCCCGAATTCATGAACGTCGCGAGCCGTCTTACCCGAGCGGACCCAAGAACACTTCGCCGCAGAAGCTATCCGACATGGGCTCCAGGGATTTGGGCCAGTTGGCGTTGTCGATCTGGCGTCGCAGTTCGGGCGGGCGGGGCCGACCGTCCCAGCCGATCTGTTCCATATAGTAATAGAGCTGGATCGCATTGCCGTCCGGATCGATGGCAAAGGCGGAATAATCGATCCCCGGGAAAAGTTCAGGCGGCAGATATTTGATCTCGGTCTTGTTCTCCTTCAAGAAATCGACCGCATGG
>CALGIA010000570.1 GCA_937916005.1 uncultured Rhodospirillaceae bacterium | reverse complement strand
GCCTTATCGTCATCGAAACAGACGCACCAGCCGCCGATATCCAGCCGGCCATCCTGAACCCCTTCCAGGGTATCGAAAACATTGACGACAGTTCCGGAATAATGCTCCTGGAACTTGAGTTTATAGCTGGTTTCCTTGGCGACGCGGGCGACGACCCGGGGCGCGAAATATTTGGACATCTCCTTGACATAAGTGATGAACGGCGGGTGCCCCGACCCCATGCGCAAGGTTATATCCTTGCCCTTGATCGACGCCGCGTTGGCTACGCCACCGAGGATGGCCCCAGCCGCCACGACAGCCACCACGGCGGTCGCCAGACCGGTTGCGCTGATTGTGCTTTTATAATTTTTCACTACATTCCCTCCCTGTGAGAATTAAGAGGCCGAACATTTCAGCCCCTCTTGGCAGAATTCTATGTCCATGCATTCGATTTTAAAAGAGGCAGTTTTATCCCGTTGTTGAGATCAGATCATCTTGGACGGTAGCCAGGTGGCGATTTCGGGAAAAACCCAGATCATCGCCATGACCACAAGCATCAACATCCAATAGGGAACGGATCCCTTGAAGATTTCCGACAACGTCACCGCCGCGTCATCGACCGACCCTTTCACCGTGTAGACCAACAGGCCAAAAGGCGGCGTCAAAAGACCAGCCTCAATCACCAATATCCCGAAAATGGCGAAAGCAATCGGATCGAAGAAACCTTCCGTCAACGGCGCAAAAATCGGCACGGTAATCAGGATGATCGAAATCGAATCCAGGATCATTCCCAGGACCAGCCAGATGATCACCATCACCAGGACAATTTCAAAATTTCCCAGGCTGTATATTGTGAAGGTCTCGCGGATAAGCTCGGACATGCCCGCGGCTTCCATGAATTTTGCGTACATGTTGGCGGTCAACAGCAGGAACATGATCGGCGCGGCAGTCCGGCCGGAATCGACCACGGCGCGCGCCAGATCGCCCAACCGCATACCTTTGAGCACGCCCAGGATCACGGCGCCCGCAGCGCCCACGCCGCCGGCTTCCGTGGGCGTAAAAAGTCCGCCCCAGATCCCGCCGAGAACCAGCAGGATCAAGGCGCCGATACCGAATCCGGACGCGATTTCCGCCGGAGATAATTTATCTTCATCGACGCCTTCTTTCATCGCCGGCGCCAAGGTGGGGTTCAGTTTGCAGGAAACGCCAATATAGACCATGAAGAAGAACGCCAGGATCAATCCTGGAATGGCCCCCGCGATGAACAGCGCGGCGATGGATTTTTCACTGATGATGCCCCAGACGATCAACAGCACGCTGGGCGGGATGATCATGCCGAGACAGGCGCTGCCGGCCACGGAACCGAGCGCAAATGTCCGGTTATATCCGTGATACATCATCTGGGGATACGCGATACGGCTGAAAGCCGCCGCCGCCGCAATACTGACCCCGGTCACGGCGGCAAAAACCGCGTTACCCGCAACCGTGGCGACGGCAAGACGGCCCGGAATCGCCCGCAGACCGTGATTGATCAGATTATAGAGATCCTTGGCGGCGCCCGATTTATTGACGAAATCCCCCAGCAGCATGAACAACGGAATGGTCGCGAACACTTCGGACCGTAGATATTCATAGGACACGCTGCCCACGCCGCTCAGCGCGATCTCGATCCCTTCGGCCCAATCGCCATCGATTCCGCCGAACAATATGGCATTGCCGATCAGGGCCGTCGCGCCGAACGCAAATCCGATATGGACCCCGATCAGGATCCCGACCAGCATGACGCCAAACATAAGAAGCAGAATAGTGGTCTGATCAATTTCCATTACCGGTGATCCTCCGCCGGCATGGACTCGTCAAACCGTTGGGGCTGGAACAGCGACTGGTACACCAGCAAGGAGCAAACCACCACGCCGATCCCGGATACAATGATGACCAGGGTCCGGATCGGATAAACCGGAATATTCACGATCCCGGACCCTTCCTGTTCGAGAATTTCCCACCCTTCGATCATATTGGGCCAGCTGCCGACGGCGATGGCCAAAAACAAAAGCCCCGCCAAAAAATAGGAAAACGCGTCGATCCGGCCTTTTCCCCTGACACCGACCAGACCATAGAAAATCGTCGTGCGCAGGGAACTGCGGCTCAGGATCGACAGGGGAAGTTGCAGGAACAGGATCGACAGGACCGAGTTGGAAACGATTTCGTTGGTGCCGTAAATCGGCGACCCAAAGAACTCGCGGCCCAACACGTCACACAATATCAACACAGCAATGGACCCAAGCCATGCCGCGGATGTGACGTTTAGCGTCCTCGCAATTACGTCGATGGATTTTTCCAGCCGGCCTGCCGGCTGTTGAGACTGTCTTCCCAAGCGCCTCGCCTCTCAATTTATTATTATGATTGGCAGCAGAGAGAAACTGCCATGCCCGACACAACAACGCAACCGGATCGATCAGACATCGGCCGGCATTGGGATTTCCTGGACCTTTTTAGGCACGTCGTAGCCTCGTCGAACCGCCGGGCGCGCGACAATATCAAGATACCAGCGTTTCACATTGGGATAGTCGTTGAGATCCATGGTCTGCCAATCGAAGCGGGAAATCCATGGCCAGGTCGCCATATCGACAATGCTATATTCCCCCGCCAGATATTCCGCCTC
>CALGIA010000569.1 GCA_937916005.1 uncultured Rhodospirillaceae bacterium | reverse complement strand
CGAAGGCCGGTAACTCATCCGCCCGGGGGATGATGTAATCCATGAATGAGCCGGTGACGAACTGGCCGGTCTCATTGTCGAACACGCATTGTTCCATCAACGCCTGCCCGACCCCCTGGGCGATGCCGCCATGAACCTGACCATCGACGATCATCGGATTGATGACCCGGCCCACATCATCGACCGTGCCGTATCGCACCAGATCGACCGTCCCGGTTTCGGGATCGATTTCCACCTCGCACACCGCGACGCCGTTGGGGTGTGCATGCAGCCGCCGGGTCACTTCACTGGTCGCATATAAAGAGCCGGTTTCCCCGGCGAGGTCAAACAAACCGATGGAGCGATCCGTGCCCGCCACCCTGTATCGCGCGTCTTCATAGACAAGGTCGGAAGGGGCGGCCTCAAGCCGGTCGGCGGCCAGTTGCCGCCCCTGTTCGACAATATCTTCCGCCGCGCGCAGCAAAACCGTACCCGCGAGGCGCATGGACCGGTCGGCATGGGTGCCGCCGCCGCTTACCGCAACGTCGCTATCGCCGAAAATGATCGATACCTGGTCCAGCGGAATTTGAAATATCGAGGCGACGACCTGCGCGAAGCTGGTTTCGTGACCCTGGCCCGAGGCCTGTGTCCCCACGACCGCCTGAATGGAATCCCCCGGCAGAAGACGGATATCGGCCCGTTCATTGGGCGCGCCGGTCGGCGATTCCAGATAATTCGCGATTCCGATGCCGGCCAGACGGCCACGCCGCGCGGCCTCCATGCGGCGCGCCGCAAACCCGTCCCATTCAATCTTGTTGAAAGCCGTCTCCAGATTGTCCCCGAATGCACCGGATTCATACAGATGCCCCAACGCCGATTGATAGGGCAGCGCGGCGGGCGCGATCATATTCCGGCGGCGCAAATCGGCCCGCTCCAGGCCCAGTTCATTGGCGGCAAGATCGATCATGCGTTCGACCAGAAACGTCACCTCGGGCCGCCCGGCCCCGCGATACACCGCGGTCGGTATGGTGTTCGTGAAGACACCCCGCACCGCCACATGCATGGAAGGCATGTCATAGGGGCCGCCCGCCATGCGCAGCAGATTGGTCATCACCGCGAAGGTGACCGGATAGGCCCCGAGATTGCAGACATAATCGAGCTGAACGGCCAGAAACCTTCCTTCGCCATCCAGGGCCAGCGCGCCGTCGCCGAAGACGTCGCGCGCGTGATAATCGGCGAGAAAAACTTCCGCGCGGGTCGCCGTCCATTTCGCCGGACGCAAGACGCGGCGCGACGCCCAGGCCAGAAGCGCATATTCCACATAGCTGGAGGAGCGCACGCCGAAACCGCCGCCCACATCGTTGGTCACCACGCGGATTTTGTCGCCGGTCACACCGAACAGCATTGCCAGGGCGGATTTGTGCCGATGAACGCCCTGGGTCGGCGCATGAATCGTGTATTTCCGGTCCGCCGCATCGAAATCACCAATGACGCAGCGGGGCTCCATGGGGATGCCCGACACCCGATGATTGAGCGCCGAAAACCGCACCACATGGGCGGCGGATTCCATGGCCAACTTGACCGCCTCACGGTCGCCATTCATCGCGGCCACACAGCAATTATCGCCGTCCCAGAGCCGGGGCGCATCCGTCGCAAGGGCAGCCCGCGCATCGGTCACCAGCGGAAGGGGTTCATAGTCGATTTCGATCAATTCGGCGGCATCCATCGCCGCCGCCAGGGTTTCACCCACCACCATGGCGATGATTTCCCCCACATGACGGACCTTGTCGCCTGCCATGGGAAATTGTTCCACCATGGGATCATACCGGATTTCATCGCCGGAAAACGACGGTTTCATTGGGTCGAGATGATCGGCGCCGATGGGAAAATGCGGCAGCGCCCCGAACCCGTCATCCACATAATCGGCGAGTATCAAAACGGCGAGCACACCGGGCGCGGATCTCGCCGCCGCAATATCGAGCCGGGTTATCCGCGCATGGGCGTGGGTCGAACGTAGAAAGGCGGCATAGGCCTGACCCGCCAGATTGATGTCATCGGTAAACCGCCCCGCCCCGGTCAGCAGCCGGCGGTCTTCCTTGCGTCCAACCGATTGACCGATCAGGCTTTCCATCGTGCGCCCTCAATCGAGACGTTGGAACAATTTGCGCGGATTGCGCTCGGCGATCTGGTCGATTTCATCGGCGCTGAACGCCGCGCCCCGCAGACTGCCCAGAGGATCGGAATCCCCGATGGGAAAGGGCTCATCCGTGCCGATCACCATGCGGTCCACACCGACCAGGTTTTTCAGATATTGCAACGCGCCCGCATCATGCAGGATCGTGTCGTAATGAAAACGCGGCAGGTAGCTTGACGGGAGGGACCTGGCCACATCGCCCGTCATGGACCGGTTCGATGTGGTCTGCATGCGGTCGAAGCGGCCGATGAGGAAAGGCAGTGTGCCGCCTCCATGGGACAGGATGATCTGCAGCCCGGGAAACCGGTCGAGCACGCCTGACAGGATCAGGGAACCGATGGTAAGCGTGCTGTCCGCCGTATAGCCGACGGTCTGGTTGAGCCCGTATTTCCGCACCCGGCCTTCCGAGAGCGGCTGGGCCGGGTGGATGAAGACCGGCATATGGAGGGCTTCACAGGCCGCCCAGAACTCGTCCAGCTCGCAATCCCCCAGATTTTCGCCTTCCACATTGGCCGCAACCATCGTGCCTACCGCGCCGGCCGCCTTGCAGCGCTCCAGCTCCGCCGCCGCCAGTGCCGCGTCCTGCAACGGGCCTGAACACATCCAGGAAAACCGGTCGGGCCGGGACTCGGCGACCCGCGCCAGACAGTCATTCAACACACGGTGCCATTCCGCGCCCTTGGCGGCGGGCAAGCCATAGCCGAACACATCGGCCCAGAGCGAGATGATTTCGCGGTCGATGCCCTGCCGGTCCATGGCGTCCAGCCGCCTTTCCACGCTGAGAATTTTCTCGAAAAACGGACGTATCTGCAGCCCGGTTTCGAATTTGCAGCAGTGACAGCCCGGTTCGGTTTCCAGCAGATCAACGCCATAGTCGGAGCCTCTGGCGCGGATATCTTCAAGAATCTCAGGCGGGACGAAATGGGCGTGGACGTCGATGGTCATTCGGAAGGTTTCCTTGAAATTTTACGACGCGCCGACGGGATGATAATCGTCGCTGTTTTCCTCCCGCGCCGCAATGGCCTGATCGCGCAGCACGCGGCGCAGAATTTTATTGGCGGCATTCCGGGGCAGGCTATCCACATAGACATAGGCTTTCGGTCGCTTGTAACCCGCGAGCCCGGAATTGCGGCAATGGGAATCCAGATCGCGTGGATCCAGCCCGGCGTCGCCCGGTGTGATGCATCCGACCACGATCTGCCCCCAATGGGCATCGGGGATGCCGATCACCGAACAGTCGGCGACGCCGGGATGATCATCCAGAATCGTTTCGATTTCCTCGGGTTGAACGTTCTCGCCGCCGGTCCGGATCATGTCGTCGACCCGCCCCTTGAGCGTAACATCGCCGTTTTCTTCCTGCAGTACGATATCACCCGACCAATACCAACCGTCCCGGTTTTTTTCCGCCGTGGCATCGGGCCGGTTCAGATAGCCCGAAAAATGCATGTCCGCGCTTGTATCGATGATCATTTCGCCCTCTTCGCCCGCCGCGACCATGTCATCGGGTCCGCCGCCAAGCCAAATCACCCGGATGCGCGAGTAAAAACCGGGCCGCATTGTCGCCGTCGCGCCCACCGGATCCGGGTTATAGAGCGAGCACATGGTTTCCGTCGTGCCGTAGATATGGCGGATATGTCCGCCCCAGTCATTTTCGATAAGTGCGCATAGCGCCGGGTCGATCGCCGCGCCGCCATAGAGCACCAACTCGGTCGATCGCATCCGCTTCAGGTCGTAATTGGGGGCTTTGGTCATGGCGTGATAGAGCGTCGGGATGGCAAACATATAGGTGATGCGGTCACGTTCCACCGCATCGACGGCCTTCACCGGATCAAACGCGGACATCACGAAATAGGTGCCGCCATAGGCCAGCGTCACCAAGAATACCCCGTAAAACCCGATGGCGTGGCTCAACGGCATGAACCCCAGCGCCCGGTTGTGATTGCCATGGCGCAAACCAGCCTGGGTCGACAGCCACAGCACCCGATGTTCGGTGGTGCGATGGGCCAGCACCACGCCTTTCGGCAAGCCGGTGGTGCCTGAAGTGTAAAAGATAAAGGCCGGGTCTTCCGGGTCCGGACGCGGGATCGGTGGAAGAGCAGCGGCATCACCACGGCACTGAGCGAAATCTTCCGCCCCACCACCACCCACGGACAGCAGCGGCGCACCATCGGGCAGGGCTTCAACAAGGGCCGCGGCAAGCTCCCCATTATCCAGAATGACCGCGCCGGACATTTCGCCCTGGGACACAAGCTGCGCGATTTCTCCCGGCGAAAGCCGAAAATTTAAAAGCGCCGGCACCGCGCCGAGCCGTTGCAGCGCCAACAATAGAACACCGTGATCAAACAGCCCCGGCAAGGCGGTCGCGATCCGCTGCCCCGACCGGACGCCGCGCGCCTGAAGCCCCGCGGCAACTCCATCAATTTCAGTCAGAAGATCGCGATAGCTCAACGCCCGGTCGGTGACATCATCCACCAGCGCGATGTGATCCGGGGTCCGTTCCCCGGATAGCCAGACCAGATCATAAGCCGTCTGCATGGAGCCGCTCCGTCGAGTTTGTTTCCGGATGGTTCCATATCGGGCATCCGGAATCCACCTCCCATGACAGTCCCACGACAGGCCGGACCACCCGAAAAATCGTGGATCGGTGACCACCCCCGCGAAAAAGCGACGATGAACCCCATGCCCACCGGGAATCAGCCGAAAAACAGCGCCAGAATTGGCCTTCAAAAGCTTCATGGTCATATCGACCTCCACGAAAAGCAAAACGGCGCCGAAGGCCGCCGGCCCGCACAAACAGTCAACGCCTGCCGACACCTTTAATTTTTTCATATAGGAACAATTATTATGGATTCAATACGGTTTTATTTACAAATTTCATGTGGTAATGCAAAATTACCCCGCAATTAGAACCGCGCTGTTTATTGACAGGCGTTTCGACCCATTCGCATTTTAGTGTAGAGGCGGGGAACCAAGTATCACTTCGGCGCAAATTCCGGATGTTTGGCCAAGCGCTCCAACAAATTCGTCGCCCGAATTTTGCCAGTCTTCATGTCGAGAACAAAAAGATCCCATTCTCTGCGGCGTTTGGGATCGGAACCAAAAGCAACCTTGGAACCTTTGTAGGACACGTGCGCCGCCTGTATATGGCTACGCACGTTAGTCAGCTGTTTTAATTTGCCGTTCTCGAGTTTGAAGATTTCGTAATTGTAGCCGACTCCCTTCGTCCGCGGCTCAACATTTGAAAGATAGACAACCACGACGTGGTTTCCATTTTCGGACGCAGAAAGCCATGACAAACCAGGCCGAAAAAAAGCTTTTCGGTTGGACTCGACGTGCGGAAATAATAACTCGGGGTGATCACCAAATCGGAGACGATACGAAACTTGCGCGAATTCGGATTCCGTGAGTTGTTTCACCGCATCCTTTAGCTCGGGATCTGAAGGGGCGATTGCTTGAAAGATTATTTCGGTCGAAGTGACGAAAGATGGCCGAGATATTACAACCAAAAATCCATCTTGTTTTTCGAGGACAGTTGTTTCCGTATGATCGGAGATATTAAGCAGGCGAAGGTGATAAAAAATACCCAATCCCCCGACAACGTAAAGAATTTGGTCGGTCCCAGGCTGGAAAACAGGGTAATACCTTGGTTCGCGTCCTTCTGTCACTTGAGTAAGTTGTATAGTTGCGAGATCAATGACAACGATCTGCGATACGGAAAATGCGCTATTGTCCCCTATGACCGCAGCAAGCCGTTTCCCGTCATAGGAAAAGCTGGGAGACCCGAGATGCTTGCCCTGCGGGGCGGGAATGGGTGTTAGAGCACCAGTTTCCAAATTTATTAACCCCAGGCGGTGCAAACCTTGAGGTTTGTGCTGGTATTGGAAGGCCACCAATTTGCCGTCTGGTGACATTTGAAAATCCGAGAGCATGAACTTTCTGTCGGCAAAAGCTGCCTCCGAGAAGATGACGACCATCAGCAACGCGAAACCGACCAAAGCACATCGCTTCAACTGGCTGACCCGGCATATACCCACTAAGGCAGCCGCACTTGCGGAATGTCGGCCTTGATTTCGCCCTTCACGAATTTGTCGACGGCTTCCCTGAAATAGGGGTGGCGCACCGACTTCATAACGTTCTGGATTTCATATTCCGTGGCTTCCTCGACCGAACGCCGCCAGCCGGAATGGAATGAATCCCGCGCCATGGCCTGTAAATGCGTCGGGCCGGCGGCAAGATCGCGCGCGATTTGGTCCACGTTTCCGGCGAAATCCTCGTCTGCATAGGTCCGGTTGGCGATGCCCCACTCGACCGCTTCATCCGCCGACAGGGTCCGGTTGGTCATCATCAGTTCAAACGCGCGCCGCCAGCCGACCACCTTGGTCAGGGAATAGGACGTGGTCGCGTCATTGGCCAGCCCGATGGCGTGCCAGGCGCACAGGAAGCGGGCGTGCTCACTGCAGATCACCATATCGGAACAGAGCGCCATGCCGAGCCCGACCCCGGCGGCGACGCCGTTGACCGCCGTCAGCACCGGCCGTTCGAGGCGCACCATCTTGTGCATGGCCTGATGCCACCACAGGGCGGCGAGGCGAAAATGTTCGGCGACGGCCTCCGTATCGTCGCTGTCGAGCGGGATTTCCTTGAGATTGAACCCGGCGCAGAACGCCTTGCCCGCCCCGGTGATCAGCACCGCACCCACATCGTCGCGCGCCTCGCACGCATTCAGCGCGTGGAGGAATTCCTTCACACCGGCGACAGTCAGCGCGTTGCCGAATTGGGGCAGATTGAAGGTGATGCGCCCGACCCCGTCGGTGACATCAAACAGGATGCATTGATAGTCGTTGTCGGCCATATCCCTTGAATTCCTATGATTGAAACAGCGTGGCCAGCTTACCCTTGATGATCTTCCGGGTCGGGGTCAGCGGCATTTCATCGACCAGTTCGAGCCGTTCGGGCAGCTTGTTTTTGGCGATGTTGTGATCCGTAAGATAGGCGCAGATTTCATCCAGCGTGATTTCGGCCCCCGTCACGGGCAGCGCGAAACAGCAGGCCTTTTCGCCCAGCACCTTGTCGGGCATGGGCACGATTGCCGATTGGGAAATCTTCGGGTGGGCATCGAGCAGGATCTCGATATCCAGCGGGTTATATTTCACCCCGCCCCGGTTGATCACATCCTTGGTGCGCCCGGTGATCGCCACGTTGCCGTCCCCATCGGCGGTGGCGAGATCGCCGGTCCGGAACCAGCCATCCCCGGTAAAGGCTTCCCGGTTCGCGGCCTCGTTCCTGAAATAGCCGGGGAACAGCAGCGAGCCGCGCACCTGCAATTCGCCTTCCCGGCCGACAGGCGTCGGCGCGCCGTTTTCATCGAGAATGCGGATTTCGGTTCCGGGGCTGGGACGCCCGGCAGTGGTCGCCGATATTTCCGGTGGATCGTCC
>CALGIA010000568.1 GCA_937916005.1 uncultured Rhodospirillaceae bacterium | reverse complement strand
ACGACTTGCCGCAATATCACGATCCGGCATGGGGCATTGGCCATGGCGATGCGCTTCATGTGGACGCCAACTATCTTCTGCTGACCGATAATCTCTGCGACCCGGCCCATGTGAACTATGTGCATCCGACGACGCTGGGCGATCCGGACGGGCCCGACGCCAGCGTCACTGTTGAAGAACGGGATGGCTGCGTCACCACAATCCGCTGGACGCCTGATAGCGATCCGGTCGGTTTTTTCAAGGTTTTCGGGAATTTCGCCGGCAAGGTCGACCGCTGGCAATATTATCACATGCATGTGCCGTCGACGGCGATCATCGATTTCGGCAGCGCCGCGGCCGGGGCAGGGGCCATGGAGGGGAACCGGGACGATTGCATCCAGGTATTTTCCTGCCATTTCATGACGCCGGTCGATGAAACCACGACCATCGATTACTGGGTCCATGTCCGCAATTTCGCGTCCGATGACGATAGTGTCACCGAAGGGATCAGCGAACAGTTCCGCATCGCCTTCGCCGAAGACAAGATCATCCTGCAGGCGGTGCAGGCGGCGGAGGAACGCCACGGGACCGAAGGACGCGCCGGCATCGATATCGACGCCGGGCCAGGACTGTTCCGCCATCTGGTAAACAAGGCGGTGCGCATCGAGAGCCAGTCAGCGGCGGCGGAGTGACCTGACCATGAACGAAAATACAGGCCACAACCGGCCGCTCGACAAGGATCTGCGCGGCTATCTCGAAAGCAACGCCGATATCGTCACCCATATCATCAAGCCCGTGTCGATCGATGACATTGGCGCGTTGTCGGCCCAGTCGGAAACCCCGATCCTGTTCGAGAACATCATCGAGCATCCGGGATTTCGCATGTGCGACATTCTGGTCAAGCATCGCCATACCCAGTGCCGCGCCCTGGGTGTCCCCCAGGAAGAATATCTTTCGACCCTGGCCCGGCGTCTACGCCAGCCGCCGCGCGGCTTCGTCGACGTAAAGACCGGGCCGGTCAAGGATGTGATTTTTACCGGCGATGATGTGGACTGGACCAGGTTGCCGGCGCCGGTTCATTCGGCGCTGGAAGGCTCGCCCTATATTTCGGCCATGAACATCGTGCGGGATCCGGAAACCGGGTTTTACAATTCAAGCCATGCGGGCACGTCGCCGACCGGGCCGAAACGCGGCTTCATGAGTTTCGCCACCCCCCATACCCATCAGATCATGGCCAAGTACCGGGCCATGGGGCGCGATGAAATGCCCATCG
This sequence comes from uncultured Rhodospirillaceae bacterium, assembly GCA_937916005.1. Classification (GTDB taxonomy): domain Bacteria; phylum Pseudomonadota; class Alphaproteobacteria; order MPNO01; family MPNO01; genus CALGIA01. The sequence continues at coordinate 3,118 of CALGIA010000568.1, read as the reverse complement.
CCATCGTGTTCGGCGTCCATCCGGCCTATGAGATCATGGCCAATTTTTCCGGCATGCATATGGATCTGTGGGGCGAGATGGAAATGGTCGGCACCATCATGGACATGGATGTGGAGATGGTGTCGTGCGAGACCATTGATCTTACCGTACCGGCCCATGCGGAAATCGTGGTCGAAGGGCTGGTCAATCTGAAGGACAGTTTCGATGCCGGCGGCGTCAACGCGCCGACCGGCTACTTTATTCCCCGGGAACAGACCCTGCCGGAAATCAACGTCACCGCAGTGACCATGCGTGGCGACAAGCCGATCTATCGCAACCATCAGACCGTGCCCGACACCGACCACCAGCCGCTGCCCCGGCTGTGCCATGAGGCGATCCTCTATAACCGGCTGACGGAAATCGGTCTCAAGGTGCATGACGTGCGCTTTCCGCCCTGGGGGGCTGCGCTGTCCTGTATCATTCAGGTTGAATATTCTCGCCCTGGCCTGATCAACGACGCTCTGATGCAGTGTATGGGATCGCCCTGGCTGAACACCAAGATGGTGGTGGCGATCAGCCCCGACACGGATATCGACGATGCCCGCGATGTGTATTACGCCATGGCCACACGCTGCGATCCGTCGCGCGATATCATCACGGTGGGGAACACCAGGGGGTCCCCCTATGACCCGTCCGCCGCACCGCTGCCCGGCCATGATCCATTCCGCATCGTCGGCAAGATGGGCATCGACGCGACCGCAAAGCCACGCCATGACATCCGGGAATTCGAGCGCGCCTGGCCCAAGAACTGGGGCAAGGTAAAGCTCGAGGATTATCTGTAAAAAATATAACGCCTTCAGGCGGAAAGAGACACATGCTGATCAATGACCAGAGCCTGCGGAAATTCGTGGCGGAAATAATCCGCCGCATGGGGAGTGAAGACGATGAGGCGAATTTGGTCGCCGATCATCTGGTGCTGGCAAATCTGTCCGGTCACGACAGCCACGGCGTTGGCCTGATTCCCAACTATATCCGTCATTTTTCGGCAGGTCTGATCAAACCCAACACGGCCGCGAAGCTGGTGACCGATGACGGCGCGATCATGGTATTCGACGGCGGGCTCGGTTACGGACGGCGCGTCGGCGGCGAAGCCATGGCGGCGGGAATAGACCGCTGCCGCGACACCGGCGTGGTGCTGATGGGCTTGCGCGGCCCTCATCATATCGGCCGGGTCGGGGCCTATGGCGAGATCGCGCTGGCCGCCGGGATGGTATCGATCCATTTCGTGAACGTTGTCGACCACGACCCGGTGGTGGCGCCGTTCGGCGGAACCGACGGCCGCTTTGTGACCAACCCGGTCTGCGTCGCGGTGCCGGGTACGGAAAACACGCCACCGGTGCTGCTCGACATGGCGACCAGCAAGATCGCCGTCGGCAAGGCGCGGGTCGCCATGATGCGGGGCGATCAATTGGCCGACGGTATGGCCCTCGCCCCCGGCGGGAAGCCGACCAATGACCCCAATGAGCTGTTCGGCAACCCGCGCGGCGCGCTACTGCCATTCGGCGAACACAAGGGATCGGGGCTGGCGCTGATTTGTGAGTTGCTGGCGGGCGTACTTACCGGCGGCGGCACCATCCAGCCCGGAAATCCGCGCAAATCTGGGGTCATCAACCACATGCTGACCATCATTGTCGACCCGGCAAGGCTGGTCGATCTCGACTGGATGCGCGCCGAAATCGACGCCACCATCGCCTATGTCAAAGACTCGCCCGTCGCCGATCCGGCCAAGCCGGTTCTGACCGCGGGCGATCCGGAACGCGCCGCCCGCGCGCAACGCAGCCGCGACGGCATCCAGATCGAGGACGCCACCTGGGAAGCCATGCTCGACGGCGGCGAAACGCTCGGTCTGCCGCGCGCCGAGGCGTTGGCATTGGCGGGGGTCAGCGTTACTTGATCGGAAGACAGCCTAAGCAGCTTCTTCCTTGGCGGGCTCGGCATTTCCCGGACCGTCGCAGGGGAATTCGATCCGGAGGGTGGAGCCTTTCCCGATTTCGCTGTCGCATGAAATGGCGCCGCCGGGACGCTGGCTGATGATGTTGCCGATGAAGTTGAGTTCGAGTCCGGTGCCGCCGCTGCCGCGCCTGGTGGTAAAGAAGGGATCAAAGATCTTCGGCAGATGGGATTAAAGGGGACATTCTACTTTATTCTTAATCCTTCCAATAAAGTAGAATGTCCCCTTTCCCCGAATGTCCCCTTTCCCCTTTAATCCCAATTCTCGCTGACCCCAATTCTCGCGGCGACGATCGTTCTTGACAATGGAATTACAGCTCGAATACCATGGGGTGCGTTTCGCGGTGCCGTCTTGGTGACCGTAAATTCGGGGAACCTCGTTCACCCGTAATGCGGAGCGCGACATAATTTTCAGCCCGCACGGGATCATCCGTCGCGGTTTTTCGATTCCCAGCCCCGCATTCGCGGGGCTTTTTCTATGGATGGATTGAATGTCTGAACTGTCCGTGAATCTCAATGTCGAAGCGCCGGGAAACACGAATGCGTTCTCCATAGGGCGCGTCTGGATGTCTCGATCGCCGCCGGCTTCTCTCTCGGAGACGGGACGGTGATGAAATGCAAGCCCAAGCCCCTGGCTGTTTCCAAACGGCTCTCAGGTGCTCCGATATCCGACGCTCATGCCGACAGCGAACTTATGGAAATTCTGAGGGAACTACGGGACGAACTCCGCCGTTTCAACGACGTGTTGGAGAACCAACGAGTTGATCCAAACGCGCTTGAGAAAATCAGAGACAAAGCTCTAAAAGCCGGTGCCGTGACATTTGCTGGAACTGTCGGCTTGGGTGCCGCTGGACTGTTCGTTACGTCCTTGGGGGGATTTTTGGACTATGCAGGTCTGATGGAGTGGAATCATTTTATTGAGTTCATAAAGGCCGTTCGGGGGTAGGAAATAACAAGATCGCTCGAAAAGTACAGAGACCCCACCGTCCACCCCATGACGGGCAGTAAGGAAAACTGTAGGGTCACGTCTTGCATTGCCATATTTTGTCTGCGAGGCGGACGAGTTAAAATTAGCCTGATAAGGTAATTACAATTATCTATATAGACTTGATTTCTCTATAAAATATTC
>CALGIA010000567.1 GCA_937916005.1 uncultured Rhodospirillaceae bacterium | reverse complement strand
GGAACGGCCCGCTCGGCGCGTTTGAAATTCCGCCCTTCGATGCGGGCACGGTCACCGTCGCCAGGGCCGCCGCCGAGCTTACCAAATCCGGTGCGCTGATCACCGTGGCGGGCGGCGGCGATACGGTCGCCTCCCTGTCCCAGGCGGGGGTGGTCAATGATTTCACCTATGTTTCGACCGCCGGCGGCGCTTTTCTCGAGTGGATGGAAGGCAAGGAATTGCCCGGCGTAAAGGCGCTGAATTAACCTCGGCGAAGGATTCTCGGGCGACAATGGCGTTCTGTTACGGGAGCTCGCCACCATATGCTGAACCGGTTGAAACACAATTTTGCGGGTCAAGGCTTTGCGGCCCTGATCCTGCTGTTGGCAATATCCGGCCAACTCGCCGCGCAACAAATGCCCTATGGCCAGGGCATATTGTGGAAAATCCAGGCCCCATCCGGCGGCGGCGGCGGATTTTTGTTCGGCACCCTGCATTCGACCGATCCAATTGTGACCACGCTTCCCGCGCCGGTGAAACAGGCTTTCGCCCGCGCGCGCAGCCTGGCCGTCGAGGTGGTGATGACCAAGGACATGCCGGTCCGCATGGCGCGGCGGATGATGTTGCAGCCCCCGCAAAGCCTGGACCGGATCGCCGGCGCGGAGCTGTTTGCCCGGCTCGCATCGGTCGGACAGCGCATGGGGTTTCCCCTTCAGACATTGCGCCGGCTCAAACCCTGGGCGGCGTCGGCCGCGATCAGCATTCCGCCGGGTGAGCGCACCGGCCAGGCCGCCGGACTCCTGCCCCTCGATCAGGTCCTGCAACACGCCGCGACACAGCGCGGCATTCCGGTTCATGGCCTGGAATCCGTCGATGAACAGCTCGATCTGATGGATGGGCTGCCCCCGGGCGACCAGATCAAGCTATTGCGCCAGGCGATTGACGACAGCGGGCGGATTTCCAAATTTGTCGCCATCATGAAAAAATTCTATCTCGCCCGGGACCTCAACGGCCTGTTCGCCTGGATGCGGCGTCAGGCCGCCGGCGAGGACCCCCGGCTGGCGCAAATCTTCCAGGACCGCATGATCAATGCGCGCAACCGCATCATGGCGACGCGCATGGTCGCGCGGCTCAATAAGGGCGGCGCGTTTGTAGCTGTCGGCGCGGCCCATCTGCCCGGCAGGGAGGGCGTGCTCAGCTTGCTTGCCCAGCAGGGTTATCGGCTCTCGCGGATTTATTAGGTTTGTTTTAGACCGGCGCCGCGACTTGAGTCAGGCGTTCACCGGCGTCAGCCCCATCAGCTCCAGAAACGGTGCGACCAGCGGGCTGGCTGCATTGGCCATGTCTTCCGAGATGGAAAAATGATGGCGGTCCTGCATTTCCGCATAGTGGACCGGGTGACCGGCCGCTTTCCAGGCCTCGGCGAATTCGCGGGTTTGACGGCGGAATTCATCGCTTTCCAGCGATCCGCAGGACGCCACGATGGGGCAGGCCCGGTCCGGGATATGGTGGATCGGGCTGTTGCGCAGGGCCGATTCCTTGTCGAGCTTCAGCGCGTCGTTGCGAAATGTAAGGCGGACCGGCTCCAGATCATACATGCCGCTGACCACGAGCCCGCCCTTGATGACGTTGCTGGGCAGGCCGTTGGTGTCCTGCCAGTCGGTGGTCAGCATCATGCCGGCGACATGTCCGCCCGATGATTTTCCCATGACATGGATGCGGTCCGGGTCGCCGCCGAACGATGCGGCATTGTGGTAGATCCAGGCGACTGCGTCGCGGCACTGGGTGATCAGCCCGTCGATGTCCGTATTGGGGATCAGCGTAAAATTCACCGATATGAAATGCGCGCCGGATTTGTTGATGGCCTCGGCGCATTCGCAGTTGCTGGATTTGCTGCCCATGCTCCAGCGCCCACCGTGAAAAAATACGATTATCGGCGCAGAGCCTGATTCGGTCGCGCCGTCGGCGAAATATATGTCGAGGGTCTCGTCCTCATGGTCGCCGAAGGAAACGTCGAACCGACCGGTGGCGGCGTTGCGTACGCGCTCGCTTTCGGCGCGGGACCGGGCGGTGAATTCTTCCGCGTTGGGCACGATATGCCGGTGTTCATATTGCCGGTCGAGCGCTTCCTGATCGTAATCCAGATAGACTGCCATTGAGTCGCCTTTCAATTCATCCTTCAAATCGTCGCAGCAATTCCGCCGCGTTGCCACCCCGAATCAACGCGCGTTCGTCTTCCGTGATGCGCGCGTCCGTTATTGCCTGCAATGTCCAGTCGGTGCGGAAGATCGGACAGTCGGTGCCGACCATGATCCGGTCCGCGCCATAAATCGCCACCGCCAGCTCCAGCGACCGCGCGCCCAGGGACGAACAATCCACATGCACGCGCCGCGCCCGGCTGGACGGCAACGCCGCATCGGGCGTACGCAGCCCGACCGAATGATCCATCCGTTCAATCACCATGGGCAGGGTGCCGCCCAGATTGGCCACATGCACGGAAATATCGGGGTACGGGTCGAGAAAATCCGAAAACAGCAGGGTCGTCATGGCTCCGGCCACCTTGTTTTGTACGTCCAGCGCCTGGCGGTGAAGAACGTTGTCGGCGAACGGGTATTTCCCCGGTTCCGTATCGTCTTCGGGGACCTCATCGGGCCGCCGTCCCGGATGGATGAAAAAATGCGCGCCCAGTTCCCGGCCCAGCTCGAACAGCGGGCGCAGCTTTTCCGCTTCCTCGATGCTCATGAAACAGTTATTGGGCAATATGGCCCCGATCAGGCCCAGTTCGCTCCGCGCGCGCCTGAATTCCTCCAGCGCCGCATCCATGTCGGCCATGGGCAGGGACGCCACGCCGGTGAAACGGTCCGGGTGGCGGGCGCACAGGGCGGATACATGGTCATTGAACAGACGCAGCAGCGGCCACGCCTGGTCGACGGCGACGCTGTCGAGGCCGAACAGGCTGGGAAATGACAGCAGTTGCCGGTCGATTCCCAAACCGTCCATGAAATCGATCCGGGCAGTCATGTCGGTAAATTGCGCGCCGAAATCCAGCGATCCGATGGGCAGATGGATCCGTTCGCGCCCCTGGCCGGTGGTCTCTATCCAGGGCGCGGCGCGGCGGGCCCGCAGCCCATCGGCCATTTCGTCGGGCATGTAGTGAGTGTGCATGTCGATGATCATGTTGGGTGGTGTGTCCTTCTAGATAATCCGGTCATGAAATATCCGACACCTCGACCAGAACCCGGCGGGTGCGGCCGCCATTGACCAGGGTCAGTTCGGCCTTGTTGCCGATTCCAACCTTGCCCAGCTCGGTGGCGAACTCGGCGATGCTGCGTACCGGGACGCCGTTGACGTGGGTGATCACGTCGCCAAAGCTGCCCCCATCGAAATCCGCCGCCCGGATGCCCGCGCGCGCCGCCGATGATCCGCGCAGAACACGGCTGATCACCAACCCGTTTACGCCAAGCCGGGCGGTGGCTTCTTCCGCCAGCACCGCGACGCCGATTCCCAGGCGCGGCACACGGCCCTTGGCGATAAGCTGTGGGACGATGCTGTTGACGATGTCGACGGGAACCGCGAAACCGATCCCCGCCGATGACCCGGTGCCGGAGATGATCGCCGTGTTGACGCCGATCAGCCGTCCTGCGGAATCCAGCAGCGGCCCGCCGGAATTCCCCGGGTTGATGGCGGCGTCGGTCTGAATGACGCCCGCGACCTCGCGGTTGTTGGCGGTCGGCAGGCGGCGGTTCAGTGCGCTGATGATCCCGGTGGTCAGGGTGCGCGACAGGCCGAACGGATTGCCGATTGCGAACACGGCTTGCCCGACTTTGAGATTGCCCGACTTGCCGACCGGGATCGGGCGCAGCACCGCGCGCAGATCCTGTAGCCGGACCACGGCCAGATCATAATCCGGGGCCGCGCCGATTACGGTCGCGCGCACCGCTTCCCCGTCATCCATGCGGACCAGAACTTCGCGCGCGCCCTTGACCACATGATGGTTGGTTACCACGTGGCCGACGCTGTCCCAGACAAAGCCCGATCCCGCGCCGCCGCCTTTATTGCCGTTTCGGGTGAAAATATAGACCACCGAGGGCGCGGATCGTTCGAACAGGGTGATGTTGGTCTTTTCCGTTTCGGCCAGCGATCCCCGCGCGGTGATCGCGCGCGGCGCATCCGCCGTCAAAAACACATCGCGCACGAATTGATCGCCGATATAGATCGTGGCGAGGATCAATAGCCAGATCAGGATGTAAATTCCGACGCGTTGGCGGTTCATTCAGGAAGCTCCGCAGATTTGACGACGACTATATACCCCATTGGGCCATTGATCGCGCGCCTGCCGACAAATAAGATCACTTTTTAATCACAAGAATTCCACATGGGAGAACGGCAAT
>CALGIA010000566.1 GCA_937916005.1 uncultured Rhodospirillaceae bacterium | reverse complement strand
GATGGGCTCAAGCCATCTTCATATGAAACGGAGGATGTGCGGATGGTGATCAGGAAGAACTAACCTCCCGCAGTTCAACGCGCATGGTGATCGCGTCGGTAAAGCTGCCATCCTTGTTTTCGTAATAATTTGGCCGACGGCCGATCTGGGTGAGGCCGCGCGCTTTGTATAATGCCAGCGCCGGAATGTTGTTTTCCGCGACCTCGAGAAAAAACTTGCTAACATTGACCGAGCTCGCCCTGACCAGAGCGGCATCCAGCATCATGGCGCCGAGCCCAAGCCCACGACTGGCGGGCGCAACGCCAAGGGACAGCAGCTCGCATTCATCCGCGGCCACGCGTGCGATCGCAAATCCCGCCAGAGCGTCGGCAACGCCGCCCCGTGGCGGGCGCCTGCCCAAGCGAACGCCCCCGCCTTGTCTCACGCCAAGAGCAAAAGCCCCGGTCATGGCGAGAATCCTTGTCAATATTCGTGCAGTCCAAGCCTCATCGAAGCACGCAACATGAATTCGCGCAATATCGTCCACATCGCGGGAACCAAGCGGGACAATCAAGGGCGCTTGTGTGGTGTCCGGGGACGTCATGGTCGCAATCGCCCCTGCCCGACCGGTATGGTCGCCTCCGGCGGATGCACGTAAATCGGCGATGGAGGCAAACCCGGAATGGGGCCACCCACCGACCAGCGCCGCGCCATAAGCGCCGCGACCGCCCGGGCATCAGGCGCCACCGCCTCATTGGCGAAAACATCTTTCCCGCCGCGCCCGGACATCCATTCCGTCAACCGGGGAACGCCGTTACCGGCCAAAACAAGTGGTGCCGCCGGCAACATCGCAGCGACCGCCTCGGGCCTCAGAGCCGCCGGTTCGTCCAACGCCGTGGCATCGGATGAAAAAAGCTGCACATAAAGATCGGCGCGGCGGGATTCGAGCGCCACCAGGCAGTGAGGCCCGTCAGCCGCCTGAGCATTGCCGAACATGGCCGGGTACGGGAGCGCCTCATGGGCCACGATTTCAAGCGTTCCGACGCCGCCGAGAGGCAGGCCTGTCGCAAGCGCCAGTCCGCGGGCGGTGGCGAGACCCGTACGAAGACCGGTAAATGACCCGGGGCCAACAGTCACCGCCAAGCCATCAAGGTCATCGAAACCATAGCCGGTCTCCTTCATGACATCCTGAATCATGGGCATAATGGCTTCGGCGTGGCCCCGGGTCATAGCCTGATGCCGGGCCGCCACTATTGCGCCTTCCGACCAGATTGCGGCGGAACAGCAATTGGATGCGGTGTCCATCGCCAGCAGTCTCATATCGTTTCCTTCTACCGCGCCGTGCTATATTTAAACGGCCTGAACGTGAAACAGCGCCGCGCCTTTAAACGGCCCACGGGAATAATAATGCATGGATATCATCGAAATAACCACAGCCACCCATGATGTCGAGTTCGACCTGGCCTATGCCACGGAGCGCAATTTTACCTCTCTGCCGGTATATGCCAATGCCATATGCTATTTGCATCGCGAGGCGGCAGAAATGTTGGCGACGGCGATCAAACTGGCATCGGCGCAGGATCTCCGGCTCAAGCTTTTCGACGCACTGCGGCCGGGCGAGGCCCAATGGGTGCTGTGGAATCATACTCCCGACCCCGATTTCCTGGCGGATCCACGGCGTGGGTCGCCTCATTCTCGCGGTGTGGCGATTGACCTGACTCTGATAGACCAAAAAGGGCGAGAGCTCGACATGGGAACAGAGTTCGACGCCTTTACGCCGCTCTCCCATCACGGAAACATCGAGGTCAACCCATCCGCGCAGCACAACAGACTGTTGCTGCTTGGCCTCATGACAGCGGCGGGTTGGGATTTCTACCGGAATGAATGGTGGCACTACCAACTATTCAATTCCAGAGACTATCCGTTAATTTCCGACGGAGATCTGCCCGGCCCCATGATGCCGGATCAAAGTTAGAAAAACGGTGCGGTTATCAAACCTTGTGCCGGCGCGCCATCACACGCTACAAAGTCAAACGAATTTTGGAAACTGGCGATTATGACAACCATTAAGTTTGATATTGCCGACCTGCGAAGGGCGGCGACGGCCGCGCTTATAGGCGGACTCCTGTCCGGGATCGGATCATTCGCCTATGCCGCCGATTCGGCGACAGTATTCATGTATCATCGTTTCGGTGAAAATATCCATCCGACAACCAACATTCGAATAGACCAGTTCGAAGCCCATATCAGAGAGTTGACCAATGGAAAACACAACGCCTTGGGGCTGCCGGAAATCGTCAATGCCCTGCGCCGCGGCAAACAGCTGCCCGATAACGCAATCGGCATCAGCATCGATGACGCATTTGATTCCGTGTACAAGGTGGCATGGCCACGCCTGAAGGCGGCGGGGCTGCCGTTTACCCTGTTTGTGGCGACCGACCAGATCGATCGCAAGGTCCCTGGATACATGACTTGGGATCAAATCCGCGAGCTCGCCCGCGACGGCGTGACCATCGGTAGCCAGACGGCGTCGCATCTTCACATGCCCGGCTCCAGCATGAAGGCGGTGATGTCGGATATCGCGAAATCCAACGCCAGGTTTGTTGAGCAGCTAGGTAAGAGGCCCGAACTTTTCGCTTACCCTTATGGGGAATCGAGCGCCGAAGTTCGCGCCTATATGATCAAAGTCGGTTTCGTTGCAGCGTTTGGACAACATTCCGGCGTTCTACATAGCGCCGCCGATTTTCACTTTTTGCCGCGTTTCGCCATGAATGAGTTTTATGGGGATTTGTCCAGGTTTCATCTTGCCGCAAACGCCCTTCCGTTGCCGGTCAGGGAAGTTACCCCAGCCGATCCCAAATTAACTCCAGCCGGAAACCCGCCTTCATATGGGTTCACCGTGTATGGCGAAGCGTTGAAGAGTTTGAAACGCTTGAACTGCTATGCGACGAGCCAGGGGAAAACCCGCGTCGAGCGCCTCGGCAGTGGACGGGTCGAAGTCCGGCTGGACCGAAAGTTCCCGCCCGGCCGCGCCCGGGTCAATTGCACCATGCCGGCAAGCGGTGGGAAATGGCGCTGGTTCGGAATGCAATTCTACATTCCGAAATCATAGCCGCAGAAATCATAGATGATCGTTGCGTTGTCGGAATCGGGGGCCGGCTCGGAAGCTAGATGCCGGAGTCGGTGTCCGAAGCGATAACCGTCAGCCGGTCGCCCAGCCGCGCCTTGTCGAACATATGAAAACCATTTGCGCGGATTATCAACTGGATGGCCTCCACGTATTTTTCGCGGCGTTCGGAATATTTGATCAGCGTCGAGGCCAGCATCGCCCCGTCGATAACGCTACTGGCCGCACGCATTTTCGCGCGGGCGCCGCGCAGCAATTTATAGGCGGGATGGGTGTTGAGATTATCCGCATAGGCCTTGACGCCATCGATCAGATGACCGAACGCGCGAACCCGGTGCTTTTCGCCCTCGTCGCGTTTCTGTGGAACAATGCCATGCGTGTCTTTAAAGGTTCTTTGTCCAAATAGGGCATTGCCTTCGCGGGCAAAGCGCGAGGTTCCCCAGCCACTTTCCTCGGCTCCCTGCGCCAAGGCTAGCGACGGCGGGATAACATCAATGCGCAGAAGCATTTCAGCGAAATCAAGCTTTTCGAGGCCATAGCGCTCACGCGTCTGGTCGAGCCAGGCCGTTTCTTCGGGACCGATTTTTTCGCCGCGATCAAGCCGCGCCCGCAGAGAGACGACCCGGGCGCGCTCGGCCAGGATGAGTTCATTGACATGCAAAACAAGCGGCAATGCCGATTTTATGAACATGTCCTTGCGGTCCGCCGGCACTCTGATCGTCGACAGGTCGCGGGGCAGGGCGGCAAGAAACAGCCTTGGCACCTCTCCATGGAGTCGCACGCCGTCCAGCTGATAACCAATGCTTTTGAACACATCGGACAGCTTATCGGTCGATCCGACCAGCATGATCCTGGTCGGTTTTTGCGGGGCCCGGGGAGCGGCGACCTTCGACTGGGCCTCAACCGCCAGGGACGGCACCAGCTGATAGGCCTGCGCCTTATGCTGGGTCAGCACAAATACATAGAGAGAAACAATGCAAAGACCG
>CALGIA010000565.1 GCA_937916005.1 uncultured Rhodospirillaceae bacterium | reverse complement strand
TTCGCGGGGTAGAGTGTCCATGATGGAAATCAGGCGGCTTTTATACCTATGAAAATCCTCGATATTCGCGAGAAGACCATCTCGCTGGCCGATCCCATGCGCTCGGCCGCGATTGGCTTCGACCAGATGACGGTCAGCGCCGTGGCGGTGGTGACCGACGTCGCGCGCGATGGCCAAAAAGTGGTCGGCTACGGAGTCGGCTCGATCGGGCGTTATGGACAGGGCGGATTGCTGCGCGAACGGTTCATTCCCCGGCTGCTGGCCGCCGACCCGGAAACCCTGATCGACGCGGCGGGCGAAAGCCTCGATCCCTTCCGGGTTTTCGAAGCCCTGATGGGGAATGAGAAATCCGGCGGGCACGGCGAACGGCCCGGCGCGGTCGGCGTGATCGACATGGCCATATGGGACGCCATCGCCAAGGCCGAGGACGCGCCGCTGTGGAACCTGCTGGCCGAATATTTCAACCCGGAACCCGCCGACCCGCGCGTGCCGGTCTATGGGTCGGGCGGGCATTATCATCCCGGGAACGGAATAGACGGGCTGATCGACGAATTAACATCCTATCTCGACCTCGGATACCGGCGCGTCAAGATCAAGATCGGCGCGGCCCCACTCGCGGAAGATCTGGCGCGGGTCGAAGCCGCTCTGTCTGTGGTCGGATCGGGCGACAATCTCGCCGTCGATCTGAACGGGTCGCTGACCGCCGAAACGGCGGATGAATGGCTCGATGCGTTGGCGCCCTATGGGCTGGCCTGGATCGAGGAGCCGGTCGACCCGCTGGATTTCACCCTGCAATCTTCCCTGGCGGCGCGCTATCAGGGGCCCATGGCGAGCGGCGAAAATCTTTTTTCCCTGGCCGATGCGCGCAATCTGATCCGCCATGGCGGGCTTCGCCCCGACCGGGATATCCTGCAGTTCGATATCGCGCTGTCCTATGGGCTGGTGGAATATCTGCGCATTCTCGACATGCTGTCCGGCCAAGGCTGGTCGCGCCGCCAATGCATCCCCCATGCCGGGCATTTGCTGGCCCTGCACGCCGCCGCCGGTCTGGGGCTTGGCGGTCATGAGGCCGCGCCGGACTCCGCACTGATTTATGGCGGGTTTCCCGATGGCGCGGCGGTTGAGGGCGGCTTTGTCGCGCCGCCCCAGGCGCCTGGGATCGGGTTCGAGACCAAGAGTAATCTATGGTCGATTCTCGAGCCGCTCGGAAAGTAAAGCTTCCGGTCTTTGCCCGGCCGGTCGGCTTGGCTACATTGATGCTGGAGTTAGTCAGGAGAAAAAAGAGTGGCCGAAACCAGCCCAGCTATTGGCGACCAGATCGGACGCAGCGCCGCGCGGCCCAACGCGCCCCGGCTCGCCGCCGGGCGTGGCCGCTATGTGGACGATATCCAGCTGCCGCGCATGGTGCATCTCGCCTTCCTGCGCAGCCCCTACGCCCATGCGCGGATCGGTGGCATCGATAGCGCCGAAGCCGCCGCCATGCCGGGTGTCGTGCGCGTCCTGACCGGGGCCGACATCGCCAAAATCTGTACGCCATGGTCGGGCGTTGCCGCTCATCTGCCGTCGCTTCGGTCGCCGCCGCAATATCCCATGGCCGTCGACCGCGCCGTGTGGCAGGGCGAACCGGTTGTGGCGGTGGTCGCCCAGACCCGCGCCCAGGCCGAAGACGCCGCCGAAATGGTGATGGTGGCGTGGGAGGAACTGCCCGCCATGGCCGACATGGCGACGGCGCTCGATTCGGACGCGCCGCTCGCCCATCCCCAATATGACAGCAATCTGTCCTTCGATATTCATCTCGAACAGGGCGATGCCCATGGCGCGCTGGCCAGGTCCGACAAGATCCTCGAAAGGACCCTTCATTTCGGCCGCCATACGGGCCTGCCCCTGGAAACCAGAGGCATCATCGCCGATTACGATCCCAGCGTTGAAACCCTGACCGTCCATGCGGCCCATCAATCGCCCTGGCAGCAGCAGGATGTGCTGACCACTCATTTCGGGCTCGATGAACAGAAAATCCGCGTGATCGCCCCCGACGTGGGCGGCGCATTCGGCATCAAGCTGCAGGTCTATGGCGATGAGGTCACCGCCGTGGCGGCCAGCATTCTTTTGGGCCGCCCGGTGAAATTTATTGCCGACCGGCTGGAAACCTTTGTGTCGGACGGTCATTCACGTGAATTTCAGGCCACGGCGCGGATCGGCATTGATGCGGACGGCCTCATCGAGGGGATGGCGGTTGATGCGCTGGGTACGGTGGGGGCCTATTGCTCCTATCGCCGGATCGGCACCGCCGATGGGGTGATGGCCGTGCGCTTCGCCGGTCTGGCCTATGATTTCGATCACTACGACGCCCAGCTCAATGTGGTGTTCCAGAACAAGCCGCCGCTCAGCGTCTATCGCGGCGTCGGCCAGCCGCTGGCCTGCGCCATCGGCGAACAGATGATCGATCTCGCCGCCGAGGCCGCCGGCATCGATCCGGTCGAAATGCGGCGGCGCAATTACCTGACCCCAGACAAGTTTCCCCGAATCTCCCCCGGCGGCGTCAGCCTGGAAGCGCTGTCTCTGCGCCCCTGTCTCGATCGGCTTGTGGAGATGATGGATTATGACAGGCTACGGACGGAACAGGCGCGATTGCGGGAACAGGGCATCTATCGCGGGATCGGCGTTGCGACCCTGGCCGAGTTCACCGCCCTTGGGCCGAGCTATTACGGACCGGCGGAAGCCAGGTTGACGACGCAGGATGGTGGCACGGTCAGCCTGACCCCGTCCGGCACGGTGCGGTGCACCACGTCGGTGACCGATCAGGGTCAGGGCACCTGGACCGGCATCGCCCAGATCGTCGCCGACCCGCTTGGGCTGACCCTGGAAGACGTCAGCGTCATGGGCAGCGATAGCGGCATTTCGCCCTATGGCGGCGGCGCCTGGGCCTCCCGCGGCCTGACCATCGGCGGCGAGGCGGCTTATGCGGCCGCGTGCGGCTTGCGGGACAATATTCTCGAACTCGCCGGCGCGATCCTTCAGACGGAACCCGCAACACTGACCCTCGGCGGTGGTGAAATCCGCGATTTGGCGGATGGCCGCGCCCGCATGACCCTGGCCGATCTGTCGGCCATCGGGCATTTCCGGCAGGACACCCTGCCGCCCGGCATGCAGCCCCAGCTTTCGGTCAGCCGCCAATATGTTCCCCAGGGCCCTTATACCATCGCCAACGGGGCGCAGGGATCGTGGCTCGAAATTGATACGGAGACCGGCATCGTGCGCCTGCTCGATCATTGGATGGTGGGGGATTGCGGCCGCGCCGTGAACCCGTTGCTGGTCGATGAACAGACGCGGGGCGGCATCGTTCAGGGTATCGGCGGCGCGCTGTATGAACATCTGCAATATGACGATGGCGGCCAGCTTATGAACGGCACGCTGGCCGATTACCTGGTGCCCATGGCGGCCGAACTGCCCGATATTCATGTGGATCATGTGGAGACCCTGGCCAAGGGTACGGCTCTAGGCACCAAGGGCGTGGGCGAAGCCGGTACCGTGGGCGCGCCGGCGGCGATCCTGCTGGGCGTCAACGATGCGTTGCGGCCGCTTGGCGCGTTCGTCAATCGGCTGCCGATCACGCCCGACGATGTTCTCGCGGCAATAGCGGCTTCATTGGGACAATCCGATGCTTGACCTTAACGTCCGGGCGCATCATCTGTTGTTCGTAGGATAAGATAAGTGATCACACGGAGGATTCTTTGAGATATCTGGTTCTGACCATTGCGGCCCTGACGCTGGCAAGCCCTCAGGCTTATGGTTTCAGCAAAACGGATGTTGAAAAGCTGATATCGACTCGCGCCTGCGTGCAATGCGATCTCAAGGGCGCGCGGCTTGCCAAGGCCGATCTTGCGGGGGTGGATCTCCACGGCGCAAAACTCCGCGAAGCCGAACTCAAGGGCGCCAATCTTACCGGCGCCAACCTTGAAAGGGCCGATCTGCGCCGCGCCAATCTGGAAAAGTCGCTGCTGAACGGCGCGAAACTTCGGGGCGCGCAGCTGTCCGGCGTGGATTTTGAAAAAGCGGTGCTTCTGAAGGCCGATTTTTCCGGCGCGGATCTGCGCGAAGCGGATATGGAAAACGCCAGGATGGACGGCGCTCTTCTGGTCGGAGCTGATCTCCGTCATGCGGATTTGAAGCGCGCTCATCTCAAAGGCGCGGATTTCAGCCGCGCGGCGCTTGATGGCGCCGATATGGAGCGGGCGCAAATGCAGGGCGCAAGATTACTCAAAGCCGATCTCAAGGAAGCCAATTTGGAACGCGCCAATCTGACAGGCGCTGATCTCGGCGAGGCCGATCTGCGGCGCACCAGATTTGTGCGGGCCAATTTAACCAAGGCCAATCTGACCGGGGCCGCCATGGGGAACGTAGTTCTTCGATTGGCGAATCTCACCGGCGCAAATCTCACCGGCGTGAAGGGCCTGACCCAGGACAACATCAGGGGCGCCTGTGGCGATGCAACGACGATTCTGCCGGACGGCCTGACCATTGTTCCCTGCCGTAACTAGTGACGTCGCTTTTTAGCGGTTTATTAGCCACATGGACGAAATTTCCGGCCAATGTCCGGGGCGCGTGCTTCGTCGCCGTGGGCGGATTTCTGCTGATTGTCATGGCCTCGCTGATCAAGCATCTGGGGCGGTCACTGCCCGCCTTCGAGGTGCTGTTTGTCCGCTTTCTGGCCGGGCTGATCGTCATCCTGCCCCTGGTCTGGCGGATGGGGTTCAAAATCGTTCACACGCGGAAGCTTCATTTGCACGCCACGCGCGGTTTCGTCGGATTCATGGGCAATCTGCTTTTTTTCTTCGCGCTCATTCACATACCGCTCGGCGACACCGTTACCATCCAGTTTTCCCGCCCTCTCATCATGGTCGTGATCGCCGCGATGTTCCTGGGGGAAACCGTCGGATTGACGCGAAGCATCGCCACGCTGGTCGGGTTCGGCGGCATCCTGATGATCACCAGGCCGTTCGGTGAAGGCTTTGATCCGTGGGCGTTGTCGGCCGTCGGCGGAGCGTGCTTCGGTTCCATGGTGGTGCTGACGGTCAAGCTGTTGACCCGGACCGAGCAGACCGTGACGATCATGTTCTATTTCGCGGCGTTCACCACCCTGTTCGCCTTCATCCCGGCCATGATCACCTGGCAGGCCCCGACGGGAATTCAGTGGGCGCTGCTGATCACGACCGGCGCGCTCGGTATTGTCGGTCAGGGGCTGTTCACCCACGGGATCGGGCTGGGCGAGACCAGCTTCGTCATGCCGTTCGATTATCTGCGGATCGTCTATTCATTCCTGCTGGGGATCATCTGGTTTGCCGAAATGCCCGGGCTGTGGAGCTTCGCCGGCGCGATCGTCATTATCGGCAGCAGCGTCTATCTGCTGCGCAGCGAACATCACAAATCCGGCTCGAACGCGAAATAGCTGATTTCGTCCGAAAGTTCCTCCCAGCAGACCCGAACCCGCATGCCGATCCTGACGGCCTCAGGGTCGACATTCACCATATTGGCCAGCATCCGCACTCCTTCGTCGAGATCGATGCTGGCGATGGTATAGGGCGCCTTGTCCTCAAAGCCCGCGGTCGGCACGTGGGTTACCGTGTAGCTGAACACGCTCCCCTTGCCGGAAACTTCGCGCCATTCCAGGTTTCGCTTGCCGGTCGCCATGCTGACCGCGCGCGGATAAAACTGGTAGGAATCCGCATCCGGGTCGTACTGGATCACCAGCCGGTGTTCTTTCGCCGCATCCCAGAACGGGCGGGTGATGCTGGTGGGGACGGGCAACGGTCGGGTTTTCACGGTATCTGTCATTGCGCCTGCTCCAGGATCAAACCGGTAGAGACATACCAGTTGCGGCCATAGGGGATGGTGCCGATGCCGGTGACCATGGCGTTCGCCGGATCGGCGACCTGCCGTTCGCCGGCCTCGCCGAACATCTGGCGCACCGCTTCGACCAAATTGGTCATCCCTGATGCGAGCCCCACCTGGCCGCAGGAAATCTGCCCGCCGCCCGTGTTGATGGGCAGCGCGCCGCGCCATGTCACGTCGGTGCCGAGCAGGAATTCCGAGCCCTCGCCGCGGCCGCAAAACCCGATCTGCTCGAGCTGCAGCATCACCGCGATCAGGAAATCATCATAGGGATGGAACATGCGGATATCGGACGCCGTCATGCCGGCCTTGTCCAGCGCATCCGGCCCAACCACGGAAAACCCCGTCTCGGTGATATCGGGCTGGGCCTCGCGGCCATTAAAATTGACGATTTCCGAATAGGCGATGGGATGGACGAATTTCTCATATCCCAGGGCGCGGGCGCGGTCCGTGCTCATCATCAACACGCCGTTGCCGCCGTCGGCGAACATCACCGAATCCAGCAGGCGCAACGGCGAGGTCACCATGCGGGAATTCATATAGTCGTCGATGGTGATCGGCTTGCGGAGCGATGGCAGCGCATTCTCATTGACCACCGCGCCCTCGCGTTGGGCCACGGCCAGCTTG
The DNA here is from genome assembly GCA_937916005.1 of uncultured Rhodospirillaceae bacterium. Taxonomy (GTDB): domain Bacteria; phylum Pseudomonadota; class Alphaproteobacteria; order MPNO01; family MPNO01; genus CALGIA01. The sequence continues at coordinate 563 of CALGIA010000565.1, read as the reverse complement.
CCGAGCGCCTCGAACTGGAGGTCGTACTGCTCCATGTAGCGGTGCATCAGCAGTCCGAACGCGCCGGGCGGACCCTGGATGCCGGTCGGGTCCCAGAACTCGGGCCGATATCCGAGATTCTTGCCTTCCCAATAGCTGGTCGGCGCGTCGGCGCCGATCACCAGCACCGTTTCGCACATGCCCGACTGGATCGCCATGGCGGCGCGGGAGATGCAGGCGAGCCCCGCACCGCCGCCATGGTCCGACACCTGCATATAGCGCGGCGTCAGGCCAAGCGCGTCGCACATATAGGTGGTCGCATATTGGTTGGCGGATTCCGAATGGGCCACGTTGGTGGCGAAGCCGTCGATATCGGCCGGTGTCAGCCCGGTGCGGGTCAGGATCTGTTCCATGGCGTCGGCGGCAAACTCGAAAGTCGTCTTGCCCGACCGTCGTTCGATTTTGGTCTCGCCATAGGCGACGATCGCGATATCCCGGTTGACGAGATAATTTTTCGGCATGCTGTTCCCCATTCTGTGATCGCCATCTTTAGGCAATCGGCGGGTTTCGTCAATCGACGAGGA
>CALGIA010000564.1 GCA_937916005.1 uncultured Rhodospirillaceae bacterium | reverse complement strand
CCCGCCATCGACAAGTTCTTGCGGCGCCGGCGGACGGGCATCCCGCCCTGCCGCAACCGGCAATTCCACCTCGTCTACCGACGCGCGCGGAAGATACATTTTCACATGGGTTCCCTTAGCCAACTCGCTCTCGATCTCAACCGAACCATTCGATTGTTCGACAAAACCAAAAACCATGCTGAGTCCCAGTCCGGTTCCAGAGCCGACATCCTTGGTGGTGAAAAACGGATCCATCGCGCGGCCGAGCACATCGGCCGTCATGCCGGTTCCAGTGTCCGATACGTCGATCATCACGAAATCGCCAGGACCTTCACCACCGTCATCGCCAATGTCATTGCCAGGAAGCTTCCGCGTGCCCCGGTTCGCCTCCTCCATGTTCGCGGTCGTAATCGTTATGACCCCACCCTTGGGCATGGCGTCACGGGCGTTAAGCGCGAGATTCAGCAAGGCGCTTTCAATTTGCCCCGCATCGGTCAGAACTGGCCAGATATCGTCGCCAAGATCAGTTTTGATCGAGATCGTTTCGCCCAGAACCGATTGAAGCATATCGCTTATTCTGAGCACCAATCTGTTGGCGTCGATGGGTTTTACATCCAGGGTCTGCTTGCGTGAAAAGGCAAGCAACTTACGAGTCAGTTCCGATCCGCGCATTGCGCTGTCCAGGGCCGCCGTCGCGGTTAGGCGTAATGGCGCGTCGGTTGTCTTGCCCAAAAGTATTTCCAGATTGCCGACGATCACCAGAAGCAGGTTATTGAACTCATGGGCCACGCCGCCGGTGAGCTGACCGACGGCATCCATCTTTTGGGCCTGCCGAAGCTGCTCCTCCTGCTCCACATGCTCAGTCAGATCGTCCATGATGAAGTAGTAGCCGAGCACTTCCCCCTCGCCATCGAAGCGCGGGATCCGCGTGGACCGGAAATAATAACCTTTACCCTGCGGACTGGTCTCCCTGCCTTCGTTGGAAACCATCTCGCCGGCATAAACTTTTTCCCGATTGCCGGTGGTGACCTTATAGAGTTCAAGACCAACCACATCGCGGATATGGCGGCCGATAATATCATCCTGGGGAATTCCCGCCCATTCGGCATAGGCGCGGTTCGCAAACCGGACGCGCTGATCGTGATCGACATAGGCAATCAATGCGGGAATCTCGTCGGTCACCAGGCGCATCTGCGCCTCGCTTTCACGGAGAGCTTCGGTGGCGCGCATGCGCGCCGTGACATCGCTCAGGGAGCCAAGCATCCGGACCGGGATGCCGTCGGCATCCTTGACCGAATTGCCTTTGACCCGCGCCCAGATATAGTGGCCTTCCTTATGGCGTATTCTGATTTCGGTATTATAAGGCTCTCCCTGATCGAAATGGCGCGCCATCGCGTTTTCGACGAGCACGGCGTCATCCGGATGGAGCCGCTCATAAAAAATATCTCGCCGGGGCTGCACTTCCTCTTCCCGAAACCCCAGAATCTCATACCAGCGGGGAGATTTATAAAATTCGCCGGTGAAGAGGTTGATATCCCAGATGCCGTCATTGATAGCCGCGGCGGCAAGGGCATAGCGATCCTCGCTGAGTCGTAACGCCTCTTCGGCTTCCCGTTGCCGGGTGATGTCCCGCGTCGTGCCTTGCGTGCCGATTATTTCGCCATTCTGGTTGTGACGCAGTCGCGAGCAGATGGAAACCCAGACAAGACCGCCGTCACGCCGCCGCAACTGGGTATGATAATCATATAAAGTGCCGCCATTCTCAACCAGGGCGGCCATGAAGCGGTCTCTTCCATCCGGTTCCGCATACAATTCTCTCATGTTGCGCCCGACGAGTTCATCGGACGTATAACCCAACATTCCAAATACAGTGTGGGAAACGAATTCGAGGCATCCATCCGCATCAATGCGGTAAAAGGTATCGGGCATCTCTTCGAGAATGGACAGGTAATGATCCGCATTTTCCCGGAGCTCGTTTTCGACCAGACTCTGTTCTGCAGCGGTCTTTTCCAACTGGCGCAGCCGCTCGCGGAGCGCTTCATTTTCCGCGACGAGTTCATCGACGGTCAGGCTCGTGGGGTCATGTTTGCCGTATTTCAACATGGTCGGAAATGATCGCCCAAAAAAGACACAGACTTATGAAGCAATATCTCTAACTTGCCAAAATCGGGCTTCCCTGCCCAGCGCTTTCGCCTGCTTGGCGAGGCTGATAGGGTTGCCCCGATACACTGAAATATACAGCATGGAGAGCGCGACGACATGGCAGCCGATATCAACATCTACAATCCCGACGAACTGGGCGCGCCAATGGGGCAATACACCCACATTACCCGGGTAAAAGCTTCGGAATTCCTGTTCATTGCGGGAATGCTGGCCGGCGACAAGGATGGCAATGTTGTCGGCGTGCGGGACTTCCAGGCCCAGTGCAGACAGGTTTTCGCCAATCTTCACGCCGCCCTGCGTTCGGCGGATGCGGATTGGGGAAATGTGGTTCAATTCACCACCTATATGGTGCATGAACAATGGATCGAGGAATTCATGGAATTTCGCCTCCGCGAGTTCCCGAAAATGTTTCCGGACGGAAAATACCCGCCCAACACGCTACTGATTGTCGACCGGCTGGTGCAGGAACCGTTCCTGGTGGAAGTCCAGACCATAGCCGCCGTATAACGGCCGGTATCAATTCAACAAACGGAAGAGGCAGATTATGGCGACCAAATCCAACAAACGCGTGATCGCGATCGAGGAACATTATTTCGACCCGGAACTTTCGGCGACCTTCAAGGGCGGCAACCCGGCGCATATCCAGGACCGGCTGCTCGATGTCGGCGCGGCGCGCATCAAGGGCATGGATGAAGCCGGGATCGACGTGCAGGTGCTGTCCCACGGCGCGCCGTCGACCCAGCGGCTCGACCCGGAAAATGCGGTCCGCCTGGCGACCGCGGTCAATGACCGGCTGCAGGAGACGATCCTGCTGAACCCGGATCGCTATGCCGGGTTCGCGGCCCTGCCCACGCCCGACCCCAAGGCCGCCGCCGACGAGCTGGAACGCTGCGTCACCAGGCACGGCTTCAAGGGCGCCATGGTCCACGGCCTGACCAACGGCGAATTTCTCGACGAAAAGAAATTCTGGCCGATTTTCGAGCGCGCCGAGGCGCTGGATGTCCCGCTTTACATGCATCCGGCGATCCCGCACCCGGATGTCACCAAGGCCTATTACGCAACCTATCTTGAGGATTATCCAGGGCTGCTGACCGCCGGCTGGGGATTTACGGTGGAAACCGCGACCCAGGGCATCCGGATCGTGCTCAGCGGCGTGCTCGACAAATATCCCAA
>CALGIA010000563.1 GCA_937916005.1 uncultured Rhodospirillaceae bacterium | reverse complement strand
GGGGTTGATCGACGGCCATATTCATCCGGTCATGGGCGAATGGACGCCGACCCAGGATACCATCGGCTGGATCGGCAATTATCTGCATGGCGGGTCGACCACCATGATTTCGGCCGGCGAACTGCACGCGCCCGGCCTCGATTTCAACGCGCTGACGCCCGATCTGGTGACGTCGCTGGCCGAGGTCACCCGCGCGACCACGGGCCGGGTGCGGTGGAGCGGCGTCAAGGTCCACGCCGGCACGGCCCTTCTGGTGCCGGGCATGACGGAAGCCCATTTTGACCGGCTCGCGGCGGCAGGCTCGCTGTTGGTGAAGTTTATTTTTTATCCGCTTGAAAGCGACCCGGATGAGGCGCTGCGCTACAGCCGATGGTGCCGCGAGCGCAATATCCTGACCAAGGTTCACACCGGCGGGGTGTCGCGGTCCGGCTCCAGCAGGATCTGCGGTTATGACACGCTGTCCTGGTTGCAGCCCGATATCGCGGCCCATGTGGCCGGCGGACCGATCCCCATGTCCGACGCGGATCTGGACGAGCTGGTCGACCATACGGAATTCGCGCTTGAGATCACGTCCTCGGGGAATTACCGGTCCACCATCCGGGTGGCGAACCGGCTGAAGCGCCAGGGCCGGCTCGACCGTCTGACCATGGGCACCGACACGCCGGGCGGCACCGGCGTGATTCCGCGCGGCATGTTGCGCAATATCCTGCTTCTGGCGGCGGTCGCCGATTTGACGCCGGGCGAAGCCGTGGCCGTGGCGACCGGCAATACGGCGCGCGCCCATGGGCTGGCGGAAGGTTTCCTGAAACCGGGCGCGCCGGCCGATCTGATCATCGCCGGCCCGGTGGAAGGATCGGCGGGAACCACCCTGACCGACGCCATCGCCCATGGCGATCTGCCGGGCATTTCATTCGTGTTCATCGATGGCGAAATCGTGGTCGACACACGCAGCCGTCAGACCCCGCCGCCGGCCAGCCCGGCCAGTTTCGTGATGGATGGCGGCGGTTGCCCGTTTTGCTGATCAGCTCATGAAACCGGCAATAATGCGGGCGGTCTCGGTCGGGCAATCCAGCTCCGCCAAATGCCCGGCGCCCGGGATGTTTTCGATCGTAACGTCGCCCGATATCCGGTTGCGGAATTTGTCACCGTAAGAAGCGGGGATGATGCGGTCCGCATCGCCCCGGATGAAAAGCGTCGGACATTTTATACGGCCGAGGCGGCGGTCAAGCCTGGTATCGCCCAGCGGCCAGAATATCCGCGCCGATGCTTCCAGCGCGCGGGTTTGTTCAATCGGCCATTCGACCGAGTTTGCGCCGTCGGGCGCGGCCCTGAAATCCTCCCAGCGCGTCGGGTCGGCACACATCAACGCACCCAGATCAGGCGCCTTGGCGCTCCACGGATCGGTTGTCGGGTCGGCTTCATCGAACAGGCCCCAGGGCGCGATCATCGCCAGCCGGGCGATGGTGTCCGGCCAAAGGGCCGCAATCTCGGCGGCCAGCGATGCGCCGGGTCCGGATCCCGCGATAAGCGCATTCGCGCCAATGCCTGTCCCGTCGATCATGTCCCGGGCCGCCAACACCCAGTCCATATGCTGGTCCAGCGCGTGCAATCCGCCCGACCCGGGAAATCCCGGCAGGGACGGCACGATGATTTCGAAATTTCCCGCCAGTTCATCCAGAAACGGAATCCATTTGGGCATGCCGCCATGGCCGGGGAAAAACACCAGGGCCGGGCCGGCGCCCTTGCGCCAGACCCGGCAAGGTTCGCCGTTCAGATCAACAAACTGGACGGATGGTTCGCTCACAACATGACTCCAGCACTTATGCGCTTGTTCTTTCGATGCATCATTCGGCGGCGATTCCCGTGTTCGGCGTGGCGCGGTCCGCCAGGGGCATGGGGTTGGGCCACCAATGGTCCTCCCATCCTTCCCACAGATCGGCGAGCTGGGGGATGACCTGTTCCGCATAGAGCCTGGAATTATAGTTCACCAGATCCTTGCTCATATTGCCGAACTGCAACAGCAGCATCAGATGCCCCACATTGAGATCCCTGGCGACCTCGCGCAGGCGTTCGGCGACCTGGTCCGGGGTGCCGATGATCACGTATCCGTTTTCCAATATGGCGTCGAATTCACGGGCCGATTTATCGACCGCCATGGCCGCGCGGGTATCCTGCGCCGTCCGCGCCAGCTGGCTTTCCAGCCCGGCGCGCTGGGTCCCCTCGGTGACATAGCCCGGCGCGGCCAGGTAGCGCGGGTCCACATGCAGGCAGCGGCCATAGAAATACTCCGCCGGCTCGCGGTACAGCTCATAGGCCTCTTTTTCGGTTTCGGCGACGCCGACGAATTGCAGGAAGGCCGCGCGATAGGGGTTCCTGTCCTTGCCCAGGGAATCCATTTCATTCCAGAAACCGTGCATCGTCTGGCGGCCGGCCTTGTAGCCGAAATAGGACAGGTAGCTATAGACGTAATCCATCTCGGCGCACCATTGCCAGGTTTCCACCGAACCGCCGCCGGGAATCCAGATCGGCGGGTTCGGTTTCTGAACCGGGCGCGGCCAGATATTGACATAGCGCTGCTGGGTAAACCGGCCGTTGAAGGAGAAGGTTTCCGGTTCGGTCCAGGCGCGCAGCACCAGATCATGGGCTTCGTGATAGCGTTCCCGCAGCTCGCTGGGATTGCGGCCATAGGCGTAGCAGGTGTCCATGGGCGTGCCGACCGGGAACCCGGCGATCAGCCGCCCGCCGGAAATGCAATCGATCATGGCGAATTCCTCCGCCACCCGCATGGGCGGATCATAAAGCGCGAGGCTGTTTCCCATCACGCAGATCATGGTGTTCGGGTTGGCGCGCCGCGCCAGCGCCGTGGCGATCAAATTGGGCGACGGCATCATCCCGTAGCCGTTCGAGTGATGTTCGTTGCAGCAGATCGCATCGAACCCCACATCGGCGGCGTACTCCATCTCATCCATGAAGTCGTTATACATGTGGTGGGCGCGCTGGGGGTCGAACAGCTTGGAATCAATATCGACCCACACCGACGGGTGTTTTTCCCGAAAATCATCGGGCAAATCCGTGTAGGGCATGAGGTGAAACCACAGATGTTTCATGGCGGCGCTCCAGTTCAGATATTCTTATGGCGAACAAATGACATTGATCACCGCCTGGCGGCGATCGACCATGACAGCCTTGATGCCCCGTTCCAGGGCCGGGATCAGATCATCCGGGTCGGTCACTTTTTCGCCGTAACCATCGACCATTTCCATGATTTTTTCATAGTTTGTGATGCCGTCGAGCATGGTCGCCGGCGGCCGGTTGCTGCGCGCCGCATAACCATCCGGGGTCAGCCCGACCGTGGACCGCCGCACCGCGTTCCAGATTCCGTTGTTGAAAACGACCGTCAGGATGGGCAGATCCTGTTCCGCCGCCACGTAATGGGCCGACACCGGATTGGAAAACATATAGGCGCCGTCTCCTTCGGTGCCGATCACCAGCTTGTCGGGGGTGGCGAGCTTCGCGCCCAGCGCGGCCCCCATGCCCCAGCCGAGGCCCGAGGCCGCGCCCGCGTTGAAGCACGTGGCGGGCTGGGACACATCGAAAAATTGCTGCATCATGGAAGATTCGCGGATCACCACCGTGTCGTCATCCTTGACCTGGCTGAGACAGTGGGACACCCAGGCCAGATGCATGGGGCTATCGTTCTTGACCCGCTCCAATGTGGCCGCCCAGCCTTCGCGCAGCTTGGCGTGGCGTTCGGCCAATTTGCCCCGGCGGGCGTCGATGCGCGACTTGGCGGTGGATGCATGGGCCGTCAGGGCTTCGTCCAGCACCTGGAGACCTTCCGTGGTGCCGCAGGACAGCGCGATATCGCATTCATGGCCGCGGATCGGCACATAGCCATGCATGGAGTCGGCGGCCATGTGGATGATCTTCGCGTCCGCGCGGGGTTTGTGAACCGCCGGCAGCCACGGCGCGGCGCAATCGATCACCAGGATCACGTCGGCGATTTCCATCAGCGCGGCCGGGTCATAGCCCATATGCATGGGATGGTTGCTGGCGATCGATGAATAGCGGTTGCGATACTGGACCACGGGGATGCAGTGACGTTCGGCCAGATCGGACAGCGCATGCCAGGCGCCCGGATCGCGGCCCGCCCAGCTGGTGATGATCATGGGGTTTTCCGCTCCGGCCAGCAGGGCGGCCGTTTCATCCACCGCCTGCCTGTTGGGCGAATGGGGGGCCGCCGGCTGGTGGCGGGTCGGGGAATCGTAGGTAAAGCTTTCCATCTGCTCGCCCAGAACTTCGCGCGGCAGCGCCAGATAGGACGGTCCCCTCGGTTCGCTCATGGAAATGGTCAGCGCGCGGTCGACGACAGTTTCCAGCTGGGCTCCGTTGCGCAGTTCGTAATCCCATTTCACGGCCTCGCGCACCATGCCCGACTGGTCGAACATTTCCTGGGTCCAGTGGATATCCAGGCTGCGATGGCCATGCAGCGTGTCTTCATTGGTCGGCGTGCGGCCTGCGGTAAACAGCATGGGGATGTTGCCACGGCTGGCGTTGAGAATGCCGTTGAGCCCGTTCGCCGTGCCCACATTGACATGCACCATCACGGCCTGGGGCCGGCCGGTCACCAGATAATATCCGATCGCCATATGGACGGCGGTGTTTTCGTGGGGACAGGTGATCGGCGTCGGCACTTTGGTGCCGAGCGTCTGGGCCTTGGCATAGGCCTCCAGAAGGGGGGCGAAATCCGTGCCCGCATTGGCGAACCAGTAATCAATGCCGCGGTCGGCAAGAAGGGCGAGGTATGCATCCGATACGCTGACGTCGGAAAGGGTCTGCTTGGGCATTAATTTCGTCTCCTGATCATGAATAACCGCCAGACTGTCTGGACGCCGCCGGTCATGGGTCTCATATTCCGTCATCGAACGCGCAATTAAAACATAATGCCGGGAAAACCGTGGAAACGACAGCATCAGAATCCAACGACATGAAAATTCCGGTTCTCATCGTCGGCGCGGGCCCGGTCGGTCTGGCATTGGCCGCCGAGTTGGGCCGCCTGGGCATTAAATGCCTGCTGGTCGAACAGGGCGACGGAACCATCAATCACCCCCGCGCCAGCGAGCTGAATGCGCGCACCATGGAATTCTGCCGCCGCTGGGGCGTGGCCGACAAGGTGCGCGCGGCCGGAACCCCTAAGGATTTTCCCAACGCGGCGCTGTTCGTGACCAGCTATTCCGGTCATGAACTCGCCCGCATCACCCGGCCCGGCCACGCGGAAGACCGGGACTTTCCCAACGGCCCGGAACGGCCCAAGCGCTGCAATCAGCTCTGGTTCGACCCGATCCTGGCCGATTATGTTGCGGGGTTGCCGTCGGTTACGCGCCGCATGAACTGCCGGTTCGAAAGTTTCACCCAGGATTCCGGCAGTGTGTCGGTGGTGTTGCGCGATATGGTCACCGGGAAATCGGAAATGGTTGAGGCCGACTATCTGGTTGCGTGTTGCGGCGGCCACAGCGCGATCCCCTCGGCCATCGGCGTCACCCTCGACGACACATCCATCCTCGACCATTCGGTCAATATTTTCATCCGCGCGCCTTCCTTATGGGACCAGCATGACAAGGGTGCGGCGTCGCTGAATTTTTTCATCGACGATGAAGGGCTTTGGGGCGGCATGTCGGCCCAGAATGGGCGCGACTTATGGCGATTGACCGTCCACGGCCCGCGTGACCTGGTGGCCCGCGCCGAAGCCGACGTGGATGCCTGTCTGGAACGCATGTTCGGCGGAAAGTTCGAGTATGAGGTGATTTCCGTGGTCACCTGGACCCGGCGCAGCTGGGTCGCCGAAAAATATGCTGAAAAGCGGGTGTTCCTGGCCGGGGACGCCGCCCATCAATGCTCGCCGACCGGCGGTTTCGGGCTCAATACGGGCATGGGCGACGCCATGGATCTGGCCTGGAAACTGGCCGCGACCCTGCAGGGCTGGGGCGGGGATAAATTGTTGGCGAGTTATGACGCCGAGCGCCGTCCCATAGGCCGCCGCAATATTCGCGAAGCGACCGACAATTACATGCGGTATGAAATGCCGGACACCAGGGGCATCAATGACGATACCGCTGAAGGCGCCGCCCTGCGCGATGATATCGGCCGGGTGTTGCGGGATACGCGCGCGCGCCAATTCCTGAGCGAAGGGCTGGCGCTGGGGTATCGCTATGATCCGTCGCCGATCTGCCGGCCGGATGACAGCATGGCGACCCCGGACGAGATTTCAACCTATGTGCCCAGTGCGCGTCCCGGCGGACGGGCGCCGCATTTCAATTTTGTTTCCGGCAGTGGAAAAAACGAATCGATTCTTGATGCGTTCGGCGACGGGTTTGTCGTCCTGCTTCTTGGCGATGATCCGCCCGACGCGGGGCCGCTCACCGAGGCGGCCGGGCGGCGCGGCGTTCCCCTGCGGATTGAAACCATCGCCGATCCGGCGGCGCGGGAACTTTATGAGTGCTCCATGGTATTGGTGCGACCAGATGGCCACGTCGCCTGGCGCGGCAACGGGCCGCCGGAAAATCCACTCGCCCTGTTGGATCTGGTGCGCGGGGCGGGTTAATACCAAGGAGCACTGATATGGTTTTGCCCTTTTTAGCCTCGAATATCCGGTTTTCTTCTCGCAAACCCTATCCGGCCTGACGCAGCCCGGCATCAGTCTTCCCTGACCATAAAGCGGCGATTTCAGCGCCCGTATCCACGACCTCGCCGAAATGCATGCGGACATTCTTGATTGTCGCGTCATGCAGGTCACGGGCCGCTGAATCCACGCAGTCTTCCGGCATCACGATATAATAGCCGTTGAAATAGCCGTCGCGCAGCGTGGATTCGACGCACACATTTGTTGCGACGCCGGTCATGACCAAAGTCCGAATGCCCCGGAAACGCAGCACACGGTCGAGCTCCGTCCCATGGAACCCGCTATAGGTATGTTTCTCGATCACCCATTCGTCGGGCCTGGCGGAAACGCCGTACAAATCCCAACCCCAGGTGCCGCCTTCACAGCAGATCGAATTGATTCCCTTTTCCCGGAGTTTGGCCAGGGCCTGGCCCGACAGGTAGCGCGGTTCGTAATTGGCCTTGATCCAGACAACCATGGCGCCGGTGTCGCGCGCGGCGGCGACAAGTTCCATGATTCGGCCGGAAAGCGGGCCGTTGCCGCTCATATCAACCTTGAGATTTTCGTGAAGATATCCGCCGTCGGCGCAGAAATCATTCTGCATGTCGATAACGATAATTGCCGTATGCGCGGGATCGAGTTTCTCGGGCAGGGTTGTCAGAATCTCGGTCATGGGTCGCATCCTCCATGGTTGGCGGTTGTTGACGCCATGATTTCGTCATCGGCGGCTGAGTGCAAGCGGATTCCGGGATTTAACGATCCTTGGTATCGCAGGGGGCCTGCCTTAGACTTCGTTTAACAAAATGGGAGACAGGCAATGACACGGATGACCGGTGGACAGGCATTGGTGCGCGCATTGGAAGCGCATGGGGTGAATACCATATTCGGCATTCCAGGCGTCCAGATGGATCATTTCTTCAATGCGCTTTATGACGAACGAAATAAAATCCGGGTCATCCATACGCGCCATGAACAGGGTGCGGCCTACATGGCATTCGGCTATGCCGCGGCGACGGGGCGCGTGGGAACGTTCGCCGTTGTGCCCGGCCCGGGATTGCTGAACACGACCGCGGCGCTGTCGACGGCGTACGCCAATAACGCGCCCGTACTGTGCATTTCGGGCCAAATTCCGTCACAATTCATTGGTCGTGGCGTGGGCGTGTTGCATGAAATTCCGGACCAGTTGGCGCTGATCAAGGGGCTCACCAAATGGGCGGCGCGCGCCAACCACCCGGGCGAGGCCCCCGATCTGATGCGTGAGGCGTTCCGTCAACTTTCCACGGGACGCATCCGCCCGGTGGAAATCGAAATGGCCATGGATGTTTTGGGCCAACAGGCGGACATCGATATCGGTGCGCCGACGGTCGCGCCGCCGCCGCCGCAACCGGACCCCGACCTGATCACGCGCGCGGCTATATTGCTGGGCGGCGCCAAGCGGCCGCTGATTTTCGCCGGCGGCGGCGCGGTTGATTCTGGCGCGGAACTGCTTGCGGTCGCCGAAGCCCTGCAGGCTCCGGTCATCGCCAGCCGGAATGCCCTGGGCGTGGTGGACGACCGGCATTTTCTGTCGCAAGGGTTCGGGGCCGGCCACCGTCTTTGGGCCGATGCCGACGTGGTGCTGGGCGTGGGCACGCGCATGAACCCGCAGATTCCGGGCTGGGGCATGGATGACGATTTGAAATTCGTCCGCATCGACATCGACCCGGTGGAAATCACCCGGGTTCACCGGCCGGTGGTGGGAATTGTCGGCGATGCGCGCACCGGGCTGGCGGCGCTGGCCGATGCGCTTGGCGCTCACAATGGGAAAAGGGATTCGCGGGAAGCGGAGCTGACCGGGCTCAAAGCGGAAATTCGTGCGGAGCTTTCGGCCAATCTCGGACCCCAGATGGCATTTCTGGACGCCATCCGTGCCGAACTGCCCGAAGACGGCGTCTTTGTCGAGGAACTGACCCAGGTGGGGTATGTCTCGCGCCTGGCATTCCCGGTGTACCGGCCCCGCGGCTTCATCAGCACCGGGTATCAGGGCACGCTGGGCTTTGGTTTCGCCACTGCCCTGGGCGTCAAGGTGGCCCGGCCCGACACCCCCGTGGTCGCCATCAGCGGTGACGGCGGATTCATGTATAACGTTCAGGAATTATCCACGGCGGTCCAGCAGGGTATCGGGCTGGTCACGGTCATCTTCAAGGACGGCGCCTTCGGCAATGTGCAACGGATGCAGAAAGAAGATCATGGCGGCAAAATCATTGCGACTGATCTTCATAATCCGGATTTTGTAAAACTGGCGGAGCTGTTCGGCGCGCAAGGGCTGCGCGCGGAAACGCCCGAACAGCTGCGCGACGCCTTGCGTAAGGGGTTCGGGACTTCGGGCCCGACGATCATCGAGGTTCCGGTGGGCGAGATGCCGAGCCCGTGGGACTATCTGTTCCTGCCCCCGGCCCGATGACTAAAAACCGGCTCTCGAGACTTTTTCTTCGGGAAATACCCGGTCGGGCGGGAACCGTAAGGTCACGGTCGTTCCTGAGCCGGGAACGCTCGCGATCGACATGTCGCCACCATGGAATTCCATATAGGCGCGGGCGAAATAAAGCCCCAGCCCCGTGCCTTCGAATTTGCGATTGAGCGCGCCATCGATCTGATAAAACGGATCGGTCACCCGCTCAAGATGTTCCGGGTCCATGCCGATGCCACTGTCGCGGACGACAAATGACAGGTCGCCGTCATCGGATAATTCCACGGCAAGACCGACACGCCCACCCTGCGGGGAAAACTTCATGGCATTGGACAAAACGTCAAGCAACGCATGACGGATCAACCGAAAATCACCGGTCAACGCCAGACCATTGGCTTGGGGCCGCGGGGTAATGTCCAGCCCGTGTGCGAATTCCCAACTCTTGGAAACATCAATCGCGTCGGCGATCAGCGCGCCGATGTCGATCGGTTCTTCATCCAGCTCATAGACGCCCGCCTCGATCTTTGAAACATCCAGAATTTCATTGATCACCTGCGACAAATGCACGCCGCAGCCATGAATCGCCAGCACATACTGGCGGTATTGCTCGTTGCCGATCGGGCCGAACAGTTCATCCTTGAGAATCTCGGAAAATCCGATCACCGAGTTTAACGGCGTTCGCAGTTCATGCCCCATATTATGCAGGAATTCGGCCTTGGCGGCCGCCGCCGCGCGCGCTTCCACAAGTGTGGTCTGGCGAACCTCATCGCTTCTTTTCGTCTCGGTAATGTCACGGAAAGTGTGGATCCGGACGCCACGCGGCAGGGATATATTGCTGACGGTGACCTCGAACAGTCTCGGGCTGCCATTGCCAAGCTCAATTTCGATTGGAAGGTCGACGGCTCGTCCGCAAAGTTCGGGTGTCGATTTCGGAACCAGGGATTGGATATTCCGGCCCATCAGTATGGCCGCGTCCTGGCCGAACAGGCGTTCGGCCGCCGGGTTCGTTGCGGCGATGATCCCGCGATCGGATGTGATCACGATGGCGTCGCGGCAGCAATCGACCACCGCGCGCAACAATATGGCGTTATCCGCGGCCGCCCCGCCAATAATCCGTCGGAAAACTGAACTCAATAATGTCCCCCGAGAC
>CALGIA010000562.1 GCA_937916005.1 uncultured Rhodospirillaceae bacterium | reverse complement strand
CGCCTTCCAGGATGCGGTGACAAACTTCGCCGAGCGCCACCTCGCCGCGGGCGCCTTGCAGCGCGCCCACGACGACGGCTATCCCTGGGACGTGGCCAAGCTGATGGCCCACCAGGGGCTGCTCGGCATCACGATTCCCGAGGCTTCCGGCGGCCAGGGCGGCACGCTGATGGATGCGGTGGTCGCGATCCAGGCGGTCGCCTCGGTCTGTCCGCGCAGCGCGGATGTGATCCAGGCCGGAAATTTCGGGCCGATCCGGGTGCTCGCCGAATATGGCAGCGACGACCAGAAAGACCGCCTGCTGAAGCCCATGCTGGCCGGTGAAAAGCTGATCGCGGTGGCGATGACCGAGCCGGATGCGGGCTCGGCGGTGACCGATCTCAAGACCACGGCCACGCCCGACGGTGATGGGTTCCGGGTCAACGGGTCCAAGGTGTTCACCACCCATGGCCGCCACGCCGATGTACTGCTGGCCTATATCCGCTATGGCAAGGGCGTCGACGGGATCGGCTCGGTACTGATTGAAAAGGGCGCGGACGGGTTTACGACGGGCGAGCCGACCCGGTTCCTGTCGGGCGAGGAATGGGTCCAGCTTTATTTCGACGACGTTTATATCGCGCCGGAAAACGTGCTGCTGGGAGAAGGCGGATTCCGCAAGCAGATCGCCGGTTTCAACGTGGAGCGCATCGGCAATACATCACGCGCCCTGGCGCTGGGCCGCCACGCCTATGAAATCGCCCGCCTACACGCCATGACGCGCGAACAGTTCGGCCGGCCACTGTGTGATTTCCAGGGGCTGCAGTGGAAATTCGCCGACATGAAGATCAATCTCGACGCCGCGCAGCTGCTGCTCTACCGCGCGGCCTGCAATGCGGATAGCGGCTATCCGTCGGCCGAGGAAACCTCCATCGCCAAGGCGTTCTGCAACAGGATCGGGTTCGAAACCGCCAGCGAGGCCATGCAGATCATGGGCGGGGCCGGCTACAGCCAGGATAGCCTGGTCGAATATTGCTTCCGCCGGACGCGGGGCTGGATGATCGCCGGCGGCTCGCCCGAGATGATGAAAAACCGGATCGCCGAATCCATCTTCGAGCGCCGTTTTTCACAACGTCCGCCGCGCACGACCTGAAGTGATGAGCGATCCCGGTCTCGCCGACGCCCTGTTCAATCCCCGCGCGGTGGCGCTGGTCGGCGCGTCGGGCGATGCGCGCAAGAATACCGCCCGGCCCCAGCGGTTTTTAACAAAGCACGGCTTCAAGGGCCGCATCCTGCCGATCAACCCGGGGCGCGACGACGTGCTGGGCGAGAAATCCTATCCCCATATCGCCTCCGCGCCGGGGCCGGTCGATCACGCCATGATCATGACGCCCGGAACGGCGGTCCCCGAAGTAATCGCGGACTGCATCCGCGCCGGGGTGAAGGTCGCCACGATCTATTCCGACGGCTTCGCCGAGGCCGGCGCAGACGGCTTTCGCCGCCAGGCCGAGATCGTCGCCATGGCGCGGGACGGCGGGTTGCGGCTGATCGGGCCCAACTCCATGGGGGTGATCGACACCCACAGCGGCTCGATAATTACCGTAAACGCAGCGCTGGAAGCGCCCGATTTGATCGCCGGAGACATCGGCGTCGCATCTCATAGCGGCACGATTCTGGGCACATTGATATCGCGCGGGGCGGCGCGGGGAATTGGATTTTCAAAACTGGTCTCGCTGGGCAATGAATGCGATCTGGGCGCGGGCGAGGTCGCAGACCTTCTGGTGGATGACCCGGACACCAGATCGATCCTGTTGTTCCTGGAATCCATCCGCGACCCGGATTCCCTGGCGAACGCCGCCCGACGGGCGCACGCGGCCGGCAAACCGGTCATTGTCTATAAGCTGGGCCGGTCCGATGCGGGGCGGCGGCTCGCGGTGTCCCATTCCGGGGCCATCGCCGGGCCCGATGCGGCGGCCGACGAATTCTTCCGCCACCATGGCATCGTACGCGTCGACATGCTGGAAACCCTGTTCGAAATCCCGCCGCTGCTGACCGGCGCAAAGCTTTCCACCGGCAAGCGCGTTGCCGTGCTGACCACCACCGGCGGCGGGGCGGCGACGGTGGTCGACCGGCTCGGCGCGCTCGGCATCGAAACCGTTTCCGCGCCCCAATCCCTGATCGACAGCCTGGCGCCCAAGGGCATCCATGTGGGCGCGTCACCGGTCATCGATCTCACCATGGCCGGCGCACGGGGCGATATCTATGGCCCGGCCCTGGCCGAATTGCTGGAAAGTCCCGAATGCGACGCGGTGGTTGCCGTGGTGGGCTCGTCAGCCCAGTTTCACGCACATGTGGCGGTGGAGCCGATCCTTGCCGCTGGAAAGAATGCCCGGAAACCGCTGGCGGTATTCCTGGTGCCCCAGGCCGACGAATCGCTGGCGCTGTTGCAGGCGGCCGGAATTGCCGCCTTCCGTACGCCGGAATCCTGCGCCGACGCGCTGCGCGCCTGCCTTGACCGGCGAGCGCCGGCAACGCCGGCGGAGATTACCCTTGCCGATGGCGTCGAAGCGGCGCTGGCCAACCCAGGAGCGGCTATTCTGGATGCAATCGAGACCGAAACTCTTCTGGATGCGCTGGGCATTCCCCGCGCATCGTCGCAGCTTATCAAGGGGTCGGGCGAAAATTCTCGGATCGCCTACCCGGTCGCGACCAAGATCGTATCACGGGATATTCCCCACAAGACCGAAGCCGGGGGCATCGAACTTGGAATCACCGACGATGCGGCGCTCGAAGATGCTGCGGCGCGCATTCTGGCGTCGGCCCGCAGGATCCATCCTGAAGCGGAAATTTCCGGCATTCTGGTGCAGCCCATGGAAAGCGGACTTGCCGAGACGCTGATCGGCTATCGCGACAATGGGGAAACCGGCCCGGTGATCATGGTCGGCGTCGGCGGCGTACTGGCCGAGATATACGCCGATGTGGCGATCCGCCTGGCCCCGGTGGATGCCGCCACGGCCCGCGACATGATTGATGAGGTCAAGGGCCTGGCGCCCATTCGCGGCTATCGCGGTCTGCCGGAAGGCGATTGCGCGGCGCTGGCCGACGCCGTGGCGCGGCTCTCAACCCTGGCCCTGGTGCCCGGCGCGCCTGTCTCCGAGGCCGAAATCAACCCCATGATCGTCCGGCCCAAGGGCGACGGCGTGGTCGCGGTCGATGGGCTGGTCTCGCTGAAATCCCGTTAGGAGTTCGGCGCAATAAAAGTGATTCCGGCCATGGAGATCGCGGCGAGCGCCAGCCCGCCATTTAACTTCCACATGGCTTTGCGGCGCGCTTCCAGCGATTGCTGCTTATCGACGATCACGCGGAACCCCTGCCAGGCAAGCAATCCACCGAGACCGAGCACAATGCCAAGACTGGGGGCGAGATACTCCATAAGCGCCGACTCTATATGACTGATTAGTTGTCGGCGCCGGACGGCGCGGCGGCCGGATCCGCAATGGATTCGTCCTTCGGCTCTCCGCCGAGTGCGGTTAGCATGTCCTTCAGCTCAACCAGCGCCGCATCCAGCATGTCGGAATCCGTGCCGCGCATCACCACCGAAACGCCGAAGCGCTGCTGACGCATGGCCGGGTAGCTTCCGATATCGATTTCCGGATAGCGGTCCTGCAATTCCGACAGGCCGGGCGCGATGGTGCCTTCACCCAGTTCCACACTAACCGATCGGGACAACATGATCGCGCCGCCGATCATCTGGTTCTTGGCGCCATCGAACATGGCCTGCATGATCTGCGGCACGCCGGCGAAGACGAACACGTTGTCGAGCCGGTACCCGGGCGCGGCGCTAACCGGGTTATGGACCAGCTCGGCGCCTTCGGGAAATGTCGCCATGCGCAGCCGCGCCTCGTTGAGCGGCGTATTCTTCATATAGGATTGCAGCAGATCGACCACGCTCTGGTCGCGGAACATGCCAACGCCAAAGGCCGCGGCTACGCATTCCGACGTGATGTCGTCATGGGTCGGCCCGATTCCGCCGGTGGTGATGACATAATCAAACACCGCGCGGCATTCGTTCAGTGTTGCAATGATGGTTTCCGGCACATCGGGGATCACCCGCACTTCCTGCAGGCGAACCCCGATATCGTTCAACCCCTTGGCGAGATAATTGATGTTCTTGTCCTGGGTGCGACCGGACAAGATCTCATTGCCGATTACAAGGACACAGGCGGTTACGACGTCTTTTTCGGGCATATTCATTCCTGCATTGGCGGTCGGGAAGTATAGCACCCGGGCGCGACGGAATGAAGTCTGTTCGGCGCCCCTCGTCCACCGGCAGCGATGCTAGGCCGCGTGCTTGTGGCGCATCAGAAAATTCTGCACGACCGAGGATGCCTCGCCGAGCTTGAATGTTACAATGCTGTCCGCCGGCGGGAGCGCCGCAAAGTCGAAATTGAAATGGTGGGCCAGGCGGCCGAGGGCGGCGTGCATCTCCGGAACCATGAACCAGGCATCCCGCGCCGGGTCGTAATGAAACAGTTCGAAGGCGACGAAAAAGCGCCCGTCCGGCGCGAGAATTCGTGCAACCTCTTCGCAATGGGCGGCGATCTGGTTGAGCAGCAGATCATTCTTCAGTTTTTCAAGAGTCCGGTGCAGGCGATTTTCCTCGCGCGCCGACGGTGGCCCGAGCCGGGCGGCGACCTGCCTTGAAAAATAATCATAGGGTTCGTGTTCGAACTGGGACAACAGCATGGACGAGGTCACCAGATCGATCGAACCGTCGGCAATATCGAGGCGTTCGCGCCGGTTCCGAAGCTGTTTCGCCGCCGCGGTGGCAATTCCGAAAGCCTGTTTCCACGAAATCGCTTTTTCAGTCGCGTTCAGGGCCGCGTGGCCGAACGCCGTTGCGTAACCGCCCGTGACATCCTGATAAAGCACATTAGGCAGTTCAGCCCGCTCATAGGACAGGCAACCCTTGGCGTTTCCACCGACCGGCGTGAAACCTCCACATATCCTGGAAGAATCAGGTCTTCCGGCGCCGTTGAATCGCTTGCACCATTTTGCGGCCCTGGCCGCGCCGAGCGCGCAGAACACGCATGCGTCGTCAGTCCCTTGATTATCTATATCCGCGTCATCGGCATTGCGGTCGATTAAAACAGATTGGCCGATACCTCTATCGACAATGCCGGGGATTAAATCCACGAGATGAATTGCGGCCCCGGAAAGCACAAGTTCATCGAATGGAATATCATTGAGAACGCCTGCGCCGAGGCAGGCTATGCTGGACGGTTCGCATGTCTTTACGACATTGGCGAGAACCCGCCGCAAGGGCCGGAACGCCCCTTCCGAAAGCGCGCGATAACTCTGTATCGCCGCCTGATTGGAAGGCCCCTTGATATAGTCTTCCCAGCTGGTCGGCATGCTTACCCTTCCGCCTGGATCAATTATGATAACTACAGAACCTTTATAGCTGACAGTGGTTGATTTTATAAAGAAAATTTCACTTCAGACTTTGTCTGCATTGCATAAATGGCTCCGGAAGAACTATCTTACCGGCGTGAAATTTCCCGATCCCCTTATCCGCGGCGTACTCATCAAACGCTACAAGCGTTTTCTGGCCGACATCACCCTTGAAAACAGTGACATCGTGACCGCCCATTGCGCCAATTCGGGCAGCATGATGGGCCTGATTGAGCCCGGCGCCGAGGCCTGGCTGTCGCTGGCCCACAACCCTAAGCGCAAGCTCAAATTCACGTGGGAGCTGGTTCGCAATGGCGACGGGCTGGTCGGAATCAATACCAGCCTGGCGAACGCCATTGTGTCCGAAGCCATCGAGTGCGGCGCGATTGCCGGATTGGCGGGCTATGATTCCCTGAGGCGGGAAGTACGTTATGGGCAGAATTCACGCATCGACATCCTGCTGGAAAGCGACGGACGACCGCCCTGTTATGTGGAAATCAAAAGCGTGACCCTGAAGCGCGATGACGTAAAGGGCGGGTTGGCGGAATTTCCCGACTCGGTCACCGCCCGAGGCACGAAGCATCTGAACGAGTTATCGGCGATGGTCGCGGGCGGCGCGCGGGCAGTGATGCTTTATCTTGTGCAGCGTGAGGATTGCGACCGCTTCGCCATTGCAACGGATATTGACCCGGCCTATGGCGCGGCGCTCATCGCAGCGCGTGCGGCCGGGGTCGAGACATTTTGCCATGCCTGCCGGGTAAACACCGACGCAATCGAACTGGACCGCGCCCTGCCGCTGGATTTATAACGTCCTGGGAGCCACCGTGAACGAATGGTTCAGAATCACCGGATAGAATGCCATCATGAATGACCAGATCCGCGATGCGGAAGAAGACCAGGAAAGTCCCGGCTATATTCCGATCCACGGACCGGAGGAGTTTGCGGCCATGCGCCGGGCCGGACAGCTCGCGGCCGAGTTGCTCGATTACATTACGCCTTTCGTGGAGCCGGGCGTGACCACCAACGAGCTGGACCGGATTTGCGCCGAATACACCCATGACCACGGCGCGATCTCGGCGCCGCTGGGCTATCGTGGTTTTCCCAAATCGATCTGTACATCGATCAATCATGTGGTGTGCCACGGCATCCCGGCTGCAAAGGCGTTGCGCGATGGAGATATCATCAATATCGACGTCACGCCGATCGTTGACGGCTGGCACGGAGATTCGAGCCGCATGTATCCGGTTGGCAGAATCGGCGTCAAGGCGCGCCGGCTGATCGACGTCACCTACGAAGCCATGATGCGGGGCATCGCCGTGGTCCGGCCGGGGGCAACGTTGGGCGACATCGGCCACGCAATCCAAAGCTATGCCGAAGGCGAACGGTTTTCCGTGGTGCGGGATTTCTGCGGCCATGGACTCGGGCGAATCTTTCACTGCGCGCCCAGCGTCGTGCATTACGGCCGGCCCGGCCGCGGTACGGTGCTGCGGGAAGGCATGTTCTTCACCATCGAACCGATGATCAATGCGGGAAGACTGGAAACCAAAATCCTGGCGGATGGCTGGACCGCAGTCACAAAAGACAAATCGCTGTCCGCCCAGTTCGAACATTCCCTGGCGGTGACGGCGGACGGTTTCGAATTATTCACCGAATCCCCCGCCGGGCTGCATAAACCACCCTACGACATCTGATCGTAAAGAAATTGAACGACGCAAAATGCCGCCGCCGAATCGGTTTTTCGTCATTCCACGTTGATCCCGCTACCAAATTGTGGTTCTAAGGTGATCGAAACGAAGCGGTCGTGATACGCACGAACGACCCGCTCAAACCGTTCCATCGCGGTGCGATGGGGCCTAGTGGATGGATAAGATATGCCTCCTACGAATCCGATCTCCATGCTTTTCGGTCAATCGCCTTTCGGGCCGCTCCAGGAACACATGCGGGTCGTGATGCAGTGCGCCAATGAAGTCCCGCCAATGATCCTGGCGCTGTGCGACGGGGACATCACCGGTCTTGGCGGCTATCGCAATGGTATTTTCGCCCTGGAAAAATCGGCCGACGTAATCAAGAATGAGCTGCGCGCACATTTGCCGCGCCGAATGTTCATGCCCGTGGACAGGCGCGACTTATTGGAAATCCTTGATCTCCAGGACTCGATCGCCGATACCGCGCAGGACATCGCCGGCATGCTGGTGCTGCGCGACATGCAAATTCCCAAAGACCTCCATGAACCTCTCAAACAATACACGCAACGCTGTGTGGATGCCTGCAACCAGTTGGGCAAGATCATGGAACAGATGGACGAATTGCTCGAAACCGGGTTCCGCGGCCCGGAATCGGAAAAGGTCATGTATATGATCGATGAACTCAACAAGATAGAGACCGACACCGATCAGAAGGCGGCTGATTTCATGCGGCTGCTGTTCAAGCATGAGGAAGAAATCGGCGCGGTCGGCACCATCTTGTGGACCAGGCTGACCCATTGGATCGGCGATCTGGCGAACTACGCGGAACGGGTCGGCAACCGCCACAGGTTGCTGCTTGCCCGCTGAGGCGCACCCCAAGGTGACGCCCCTTTCGAATTTCACCACTCCGGAACAATCCAGCATTTTAGAACTGGTCGGCAATCCATGACGCTCATCGCCGAAAATGGCTTTATTTTCATTACGTTGGCCATTGTGTTTGGCCTGTTCATGACGTGGGGCATCGGCGCCAATGACGTCGCGAACGCCATGGGCACCTCGGTAGGCTCAGGTGCGATAAGCATCCGCCATGCCATAATGATCGCCGCAATCTTCGAATTTGCCGGCGCGGCCATCGCGGGCGGTCACGTCACCAAGACCATCCGCAAGGGCATCATCGACCCGTCACCCATCATGGGCCACCCGGAAGTGCTGGTGCTCGGCATGCTCGCCGCACTTTTAGCGGCCGCGATCTGGCTGGCCATCGCATCGATCAAGGGATGGCCGGTATCGACCACCCATTCGATCGTCGGCGCGGTGGTTGGCTTCGCCATCGCGGGGATTGGTATGGATGCGGTCAAGTGGAGCAAGATCGGTGAGATCGTGGCAAGCTGGGTCGTCTCACCGATTCTCGGCGGGGCCATCGCATTCGGCCTGATGATCAGCATCCAACGCCTGATCCTGAATTCGCCCAAACCATTCCAGAGCGCGCTAAAATGGGGCCCGGTCTATACCTTCATGGTGGGATTCACGATCTCGTTGATTACGCTTTTCAAGGGGCTGAAACATCTGAAGATTGAGCTCAGCGTCGAAATGAGCTTCGTATACGCGACAATTATCGGATTGCTGATCGCCGTTCTTGGCGCCTGGATGATGCGCCGGATCACGATCGATGAACACGCCGACGACAATTTCCATTTCGCCAGCGTCGAAAAGGTCTTCAGCCCATTGGTGTTATTTACCGCCTGCGCAATGGCCTTTGCCCATGGGTCCAACGACGTGGCCAACGGTATCGGTCCGATGGCCGCGGTATATGGCCTGGTGCAATCGGGCGGCGAAATCAATCAGAGTTCCCCGCTGCCGATCTGGATACTGGTGCTCGGCGGCGCGGGCATCGTGATCGGGCTGTCGACCTACGGGTACCGGGTGATGCGCACGATCGGCACCAAGATCACCGACCTGACGCCGACAAGGGGATTTTGCGCCACCCTGGCAGCGGCCATCACGGTGGTGCTGGCGTCCCGTACCGGCATGCCCGTGTCGACCACCCATATCGCGGTCGGCGCGGTCATGGGCGTGGGACTCGCCCGCGGCATCGCGGCGCTGAACCTGGAAGTGATCCGCGATATCGCCGTCTCATGGATCATCACCCTGCCCGCCGCCGGCATCATGTCGGCAATGCTGTATTACTTCCTGAAGGGCGTGTTCATTCCCCTTCCGGGTTGATGAAATGCTTTAGTAACCTTGCAAGAAAAGCACTTCGGTCCTGCGCGGAAGATTTCTGAAAGAAATATCGATCGAGGCGTCCGGATGGTGACGGACTTTCCACTGCTTTTGGGCGCGCGCAACAAATGCGTCCACGCCGCCCAGCGAGCCGTAATGCATGGGGATCACCAGCATCGGCTTGACCTGGCCCAGCACTTCGAACAATTCATCGTGGCTCATGGTCCACATTCCATCGATCGCCGCGAAGGCAATATCGACCCGCCCGAGATCGCGGATCTGGTCTTTCGACAGCACGTGATGCAGATGACTGATATGGGCGATGCACAGCCCGGCTGATTCAAACACGAATATCGAATTGCCATTGGCGAACTTGCCACCCCCGATATCGGCCAGATTGGTCGGCACGTTACGCACCCTGAGATCGCGCAGCTTGACGTTATGGCGCGCCACCCCGCCTTCCGGGTTCCAGCCCCGCAGCACGTATTTGATGCCGTCGGGAACGAAATCCGTGTAGTGGCTGTCATGGGCATTGTTCATGGTGACAATCTGGGGCAACCGGTCCGGCGCCACGAAGCCATTGAAGTCGGTCACGGCGCGAACGCCCCCGGCTGTTTCAATTTCAAAGCTGGAATGGCCGATAAAAGTGAGTCGCACGTGATGCGGCGGCGGCGCGGCGAGCCGGAACGATGCCGGTATGACGGTCGGGCGCAGTTCCGCCATCGGGTAACACGACGCCATGGCGGCGCGCGGTGAGAAACCAACCACCACAATCATCGTCAGAGACAGGAA
This sequence comes from uncultured Rhodospirillaceae bacterium, assembly GCA_937916005.1. Taxonomy (GTDB): domain Bacteria; phylum Pseudomonadota; class Alphaproteobacteria; order MPNO01; family MPNO01; genus CALGIA01. The sequence goes on along the minus strand of CALGIA010000562.1, from coordinate 141 downwards.
CCATCGGCAAAGCGTCATGTTGCCCCCCACATCTGCTATAAACGTTCGCTGTCCACCCGGACTGAGCGAATGGTGTAATCACCGCCCTGGTTGATCATCACGACGCCGTCGAAGTCTCCGCCGAAGGTCCGGTCGACGGTA
>CALGIA010000561.1 GCA_937916005.1 uncultured Rhodospirillaceae bacterium | reverse complement strand
CGACCACCGACACCTCGATACCCGAGCCGCCCAGCTTCTTGAATTCCATCCCGACCTCTTCCAATTCTATTCCGCCAGAAATGCACGCGCGGCCGATAGAACCCCGTCGAGCTGATCGTGATGCACCCAATGGCCGGCATTTTCATATTCCACATACTGGGCGTTCTTGAAACACGCGGCGCGTTCGTCCTTGCGCGGATCGGTCGACCAACTGTCCAGCCCGCGCAGATGCAGGATGGGGCAGGTGATCTTGGACCACAGCTCATGGGTTTCAGCGACGCTGATGCCATAGGGCGTGTGGGTCCGGAAATAATTGTCGAATTTCCAGCTATAGGTGCCGTCTTCGTTCTGGTTGACGCCGTGGGTCGTCAGATGGCGCGCCTGGTCCGGGCGCAGATGGGGATTTGCCGCCTGCATGCGCTGGAATGCTTCGTCGAGGGTTTTGTAGCGCTTGGGAATACGGCTGGAAAGGTCACGGACCTCTTCAATCCAGTCCCTCAGCCGTGGCTGGATCGGCGTTTCGGTCCGTTCGCGCTGCTTGTCCGGGCCGGGCCCGAGACCTTCGATCGCGATTACCTTGGTGACGTTGTCCGGATAGACACCGGCATATCTCAGCGAAATGCCGCCACCCAGCGAATGGCCGACGATGGTGACGGGAGCCATCCCGGTTTGATGGATAAGCTGGGCGATATCATAGACGAACTCGGCGAAGGAATAGCTGCCGCCGGTGACCCATTGGGAATCGCCATGGCCACGCAGATCGGGCGCGATGATGTGATAGTCCGCGCGCAGGGCTTCCGCGATCCAGTCCCAATTGCGGCAATGGTCGCGCCCGCCGTGGATCAGCAGCAGGGGCGGCGCTTCCGGGTTTCCCCAATCGACATAGTGCAGCCGCAGGCGTTGCGAGAAATAGCTGTGTGATGTGGGACCGGGAATATCAGGCATGATTACCCTTGGTGATCATGCTCGCGCAGCCAGTCGCGAGTCAGTTGTTTGACCTCGTCAATTTCACCGGGTTTCAGGTGCTGGAAGACCCGGTCGCGGCTGCGGGTTGCGAGATCCTTGTCCGGACCGGGTGACGCCGTGGCCGCGGCGATAGAGTACCACATCAGGGAGCGTACAGTATTGGGATCCATGCCCCGGCCGGTGTCATACATATAACCAAGATAATTCTGCGCCTTGGTGGCGCCCAGTTCGGCCGCTTTCATGCAAAGCCGCAGGGCTTCGCTGGTGTTTTGCGGCACACTGCGCCCCTGGTCATGCATGACGGCCAGATTATACAGGGCTTTCGCGTTTCCCTGCTCGGCCGCCTTCACATACAGGTCCCGCGCCGCGCCGTCATCCTGCGGGACGCCCTTGCCGTCGTCATAAAGCGACCCGAGATTGATCTGGGCGTCCACATTGCCCTGATCCGCCGACAGGCGGTACCAGCGCGCGGCCTCGCCGTGATCCTGGGCCACGCCCAAACCGTGGCTGTACATCAGTCCGAGATTATATTGCGCGTCGACGTTTCCGTCATCGGCCAGGGGACGAAACTGTTCCACCGCCGCCGCGTAATCGCCGCGCCCGGCCGCCGCCATGCCCACATCCATATCCGCCATCGTCATCTCCTGCTTCAATCCGCCCGTTTTTATCGGACGACGGCGGTCGCGTCACCTGTTTAACCGACCGGGCCTATCCGCCGGATATGCGACGTCTCGTCCGCCGTCAATATGGCGACCGGCGACGCATACCTGTCGCGCCCATAATGCTCGACCTGCTGTTCCGTCAACGTCTTGGGCAAGGTGGATCGCCTGGAATGCAACAGCCGGACCCAGCTTATGCTACGAGGCCAATCGCGGTAAAGGCGGGCGTCTATCCGGGCTTCCCGACACAGGCTATTCTGTTTCCGGGCACGGATGACCGAAAAGGCATGATTTGACGATGAGTAACGGGTTTATTGAACGATATGGGCTTTGGACCGATGCGCAGGCCGCCTGTGTGGGCGGCGTAAGACGACGAATCGAGGCCGAGGGCCTTCAATTGATCCGCATGGCGTGGGCCGATAGCCACGGCTGCGTCCGCGCCAAGGCGGTTTCGGTTCCGGCATTTCTGTCGGCCCTGTCCGACGGCTACAACATCAACGTGGCGACCTTCACGCTGGACGCTTCGGGCGGGCGGGTGTTCAGATCCTTTATCCCAGGCGGCGGCATGGGGCTGCCTGAAATGACCGGATCGCCCAATCTTACCATCGTCCCCGACCCGGCCACGTTTCGCACTCTCCCCTGGGCGCCCGGGGTCGGCTGGGTGCTGTGCGACGAATATTTCAGCGACGGGACGCCGTTTCATTTCTCCAGCCGTCACCTGCTGCGCCGACAAATCGACCGCCTGCATGCAAAGGGCATGGATCTGGTCGTCGGGCTCGAGGTGGAATGGTATCTGACCCGGATCACCGACGACCGGCTGGGCGAAGAGCATGTGGCAATCCCCGGACGGCGCGGGATTCCCCCCGAGACCGCGCCGGTCGAGCCCGGATATTCCTATCATTCCGAATCCAACCTGGACCTGGTGCAGCCGGTGCTCAGCGAGCTTGCCGCCATCTATGAACAAATCGGTCTTCCGCTGCGGTCGGTGGAAAACGAATATGGGCCGGGTCAGCTGGAATGTACTTTCGACGCCCGGCCCGCGCTGCAGGCGGCCGATGACTATGTGCTGTTCCGCACCGCCACGCGGCAGGTTTGCCGCCGGCTTGGCTATCTGGCGAGCTTCATGTGCCGCCCGGCCTTCCCGGGATTTTTCTCCAGCGGCTGGCATCTGCACCAATCCCTGGTCGAACGGGAGTCCGGGCTTAATCTCTGTATGCCGGACAGCGCCGACCGGCATCTTTCAGATTTGGGCGATACCTATCTCGCCGGGCTGCTGACCCACGCCGCGCCCGCGACCGTGTTTTCCACCCCGACAGTCAACGGCTATCGCCGGTTCCAGCCCAATTCACTGGCCCCTGATCGGGCCACATGGAGTCATGATCATCGCGGCGTGATGATCCGCCTGCTGGGCGGGTTTGACGACAAAGCCACCAGGTTGGAAAATCGGGTAGGCGAACCGGCGGCAAACCCTTATCTTTTCATCGCGTCGCAGATCGTGTCTGGTCTGGACGGGGTCGAGCGGGATCTGCACCCTTGGCCGGCCGATGACGAACCCTATGAGGCGGCGCGGCCCATGTTGCCGGTCAGCCTGACCGATGCCATAGAAGCGGCGGGCGACAGCGCCTTGTTCCGGGAGCAATTCGGGGATTTGTTTATGGATTACTTCATCAATCTGAAACGCGCCGAGCTCGACCGGTATCAACAATTTGTCGAGACGGAGGGAACCCCCGGTGACGTCGACGGCGTCAGCCAGTGGGAACAGAACGAATATTTCGACTTCTTCTGAGACCGGGAACAAAGGCCAGATATGACAATTGATTATGACGAGCTGATTTTTGAAGACCGGGTT
>CALGIA010000560.1 GCA_937916005.1 uncultured Rhodospirillaceae bacterium | reverse complement strand
GGGGCCAGGTGCTGGAAACCGCCGGCGTGATGCTGCAATCCGACCCCGAAACCCTGGAAATCGCCGACGGGTGGGTGGTCGACCGGGACGGCGGCGCACAGCGGCTCGGACTCGATGATCTGGCGCGCACGGTCTATTACCGGGGCAATGAACTGCCTCATGATCATCAGCCCGAATTGATGGCGATCCGCCATTTCCGCGTAAAGGATTATCCATTCGTATTCACAAACGGCGTTCAGGCGTCATGGCTGGAAGTTGATATCGAGACCGGCTTCGTGACCCTGCTGGATCATTGGTGCGTCGAGGATTGCGGGCGCATCATCAACCCGCAGTTGGTCGACGAACAGGTGCGCGGCGGCGTGGTGCAGGGGCTCGGTGGCGCATTGTTCGAACATTGCATCTATGACGAAAACGGCCAGCTCATGAACGGCACCATGGCCGACTACCTGGTGCCCATGCCGGGCGAAATGCCGGACATCAAAATCGGCCATGTGGAAACCCCCACGGCCACATCGGAGCTGGGCGCGAAAGGCGCGGGCGAAGCCGGCACCGCCGGCGCTGGCGCCGCCGTCATGAACGCCATCAACGACGCGCTGAGCCCGTTCAATGCGCGCGTCGTGGCGCAGCCTTACACACCCGACCAGATCCTGCGGGCGCTGGGGAAGATTACGTCCGCCTAACTCTCCACCAGCGTGCCCGACGCATCCAGCGCCAGGCCGGTTTCCCTGGCCCGGTCGAGCACCGACCTGGACCAATCGACCTTGCCGGATTCCGTGCCGCCGATGATCGCCATCAGATGGGCGTGACTGTCGCCGATATTCCGGAAGCCGCGCATGACGCCCACCGGGACCGAGACCACGTCCCACGGGCCGAGTTCGGTTTCCTGTTCGCCTTCATCGCCCCAATAGACCGCCCAGCGCCCCGACATGGGAATGAAGACTTCCACGGTCGGGTGGGAATGCAGCGCCGCGCCCTTGCCGGGATCGGCCCCCACATAGGTCACGTTGAAGCCGTCCGCCGCCGTGATGGCCGGGGCGAGATCCGGGTCCTCGGTCACGCCGGCCCCGATCACATTGAAGATATCCCGCGCATGTTCGGGAATACGGGTATCGACGAAGGCCTGTTTCGACGGGGTGAGATGATCGAACCGCGCGGTCCGGGCGGCCATGTCGTCCCGGGTCACCTGCTTGTTTGTCATTTAGCGATCAACTCCTATTCCGATATTCTTGCCGCCGTATCGGCGCAGCCTTAAATCGGCCTGCTCCTTGTGGCCCCAGAATTTTTCGATGGCGCACAGACGCGAACAGTAATCGCCGACCAGCACGCTGGCCTCCTCGGTGCATTCCTGGAACGTGACCGTTTTCAGGAACTTGCCGACCCAGAGCCCGCCCGTATAGCGCGCCGCCCCCTTGGTGGGCAGGGTATGGTTGGTCCCGATCACCTTGTCGCCGTAAGACACATTGGTTTCGGGCCCCATGAACATGGAGCCGTAATTGGTCATGCGGTTCAGGAACCAGCGCGGGTCGCGGGTCAGAATTTCCACATGCTCGGCGGCCTGTTTGTCGGCCTCGATCACTGCTTCCTCATCGCTGTCGACCAGGATGATCTCGCCGTAATCGCGCCATGCCGCGCCGGCGACTTCCGCCGTGGGCAGCACCGCAAGCTGGCGTTCCACCTCGGCCGGGATCGCGTCGGCAAGCTCGCGGCTTGTGGTGATAAGAATGCCGGGCGAGGTGGGGCCGTGTTCCGACTGGCCCAGCAGATCGACCACCACCAGCTCCGCATCGGCGGTCTCGTCCGCCACCACCAGAATTTCCGTCGGGCCGGCCAGCAGATCAATCCCCACCCGGCCGAAAAGCTGACGCTTGGCTTCGGCGACAAAGGCATTGCCGGGCCCGACCAGCATATCGACCGGTTCGATCTCACCCGCGCCCAGGGCCATGGCGCCGACCGCTTGCACGCCGCCCAGCACATATATCTCATCGGCCCCGCCCAGGGCCATGGCGGCGATGGTTTCGGCATGGGGCTTGCCGTCGGTCGGCGGCGTGCAGGCGATGACCCGCTTGACGCCGGCGACCCGGGCCGTGACCACGGACATATGAGCCGACGCCACCATGGGATATCGCCCGCCGGGCACGTAGCATCCGACCGAATTGACCGGAATATTGCGATGGCCGAGAGTCACGCCAGGCAGGGTCTCGACCTCCACATCCGTAATGGCGGCGCGCTGTATTTCCGCAAAGCCGCGAATTTGAGCCTGGGCGAACTTGATATCCTTGATGGTCTGGTCGGGGACGGACGCCACCAGCGCGTCGATCTCGGACTGGGACAGGCGAAAGCTTTCCGGCGACCACTTGTCGAATTTCTCCGACAATTCGCGCACCGCCACAGCCCCCCGCACATCGATATCTTCGAGAATTTCCTCGACGGTTTTGCGCACCTTGGCATCGGCCGCCCTGGTTTCCGCCTCGCCGACCCGGTTCTTGAGATATTCCGCCATGACTTGAACGCCCTACTTGAAAGCCATTGGATTCAGTGGCGACCCTACCGCCTTGGTGACGGGCAGCGGCGGCGCGCAGAAGAAGAACTCATACACCTTGTCCTCGGCGCAATCCGCCGCCAGCTCACCCATGATGAAAATTTCGCCCATGGTGATGCCGATCATGGGGATCACCACCCAGTGCCAGGGCTGGCTGGCTTCGGTGGTCTCGTTGGGACGCACCTCGCAGCCCCAGGTGTCGCAGCAGATGGCGGCGATTTCCTTCTGGTGGATCCAGTCGGCGGTCTCGAACGCGAGGCCCGGCGCATCGCCGCCCGCATAGCCGCCCCAGTCTTCCTCGCGCAGGCATTTATCCATCATGCCCGTGCGCACCAGCACGAAATCACCCCGGCGCACTTTAACTCCCTGAGCCTCGGCGCAGGCATCCAGATCCTCATTGGTAATGGCCATGCCGTCGTCCAGCGCGTCGATGCCGAGATGGCGCGCCATGTCGAGCAGCACGCCGCGCCCGGCCATCTTGTCTTTGACCTTTTCGATGCCGTTCTTTTGCGCGCCGTTGGAATCCACCAGCGCCGCGTCATAGCCGTTCCACATCTTGTCATCATAGAAAATATGGCCCAGCGCATCCCACTGGGTACCGCACTGCAGCGGCAGCGACACCATGTCGTCGGCATAGCGCAACCCGCCTTCGTCCTGATTGCCGGCGATGGCGTCGGTGCCCGTGGCCAGCATGGTGTGGATCGGGTTGAACCTGTTGCCCCAGAGCCCGGCCTGGGGACCCCGGTTATCGAAGTTCAGCGCCAGGGAGAACGCCTTGCCCTTGCGGATCAGCTTGCCCGCATTGATGAGATCCTCGGGCGTGACGAAATTCAGCGTTCCCGCCTCGTCATCGGGGCCCCAGCGGCCCCAGTTCTTGCAGCGCTCGGCGGTCTCCCGCAGGATTTTCATATTGAGGTTGGAGTCGGAATAATGTCGCGGCATGGCTCTCCCCTTCTGGCTTTGCGCCATTACGATGAAGCACGGTTTCGATGTCAACCCGAGATGCGGTAAGCTTGCCGGAACCGTCACAGCAGGAACCGGAATATGACCGACAATGAACCCGCGCTGACAACGCCCACCATGCGGCTCGACGGCAAGATCGCCATGGTCACCGGGGCCGGGCGCGGACTGGGGCGGGCCTGTGCGCTGGCGCTGGCCCAGGCGGGCGCCGAAGTAGCGCTGGTCAGCCGAACCCGGTCGGAGTTGGACAGGCTGACGGCGGAAATCATTGACGGCGGCGGCAAGGCCATCCCGGTGGTGTGCGATGTGACCGACACACGGGCGGTGGAAAGCGCCGTGGCCGCCCTGCCCGGTCTCGATATTCTGGTCAATAACGCGGGCATCAATTTTCCCGAGCCATTCACCGATGTCTCGGAAGACCATTTCGATCGGATTATGGCGCTGAACGTGCGCGCGGTTTTCATGGTGTCCCAGGCCGCGTCGCGCCGCATGATCGCGGACGGCGCCGGCCGTGACGACAAGGGCGGGACGATCATCAACATGTCGTCCCAGATGGGCCATGTGGGCGCGCCGCTGCGCACGGTCTATTGCAGTTCCAAACACGCGGTCGAGGGCATGACCAAGGCCATGGCGGCCGAGCTGGCGCCCCATAATATCCGGGTTAATTCCATCGGCCCGACATTCATCCTGACCCCCATGACCAAACCGTTCTTCGAAAACAAGGCATT
>CALGIA010000559.1 GCA_937916005.1 uncultured Rhodospirillaceae bacterium | reverse complement strand
TCGATGCCGCCGACCTGCTGGAAATAGGTGAACTGGGTGACTTCCATGCCGTCGCACCAGACTTCCCATCCCAGGCCCGCAGCGCCCAGCGTCGGGCTTTCCCAATCGTCTTCCACGAAGCGGATATCGTGCAGATTGGGGTCGATGCCCAGTTCGCGCAGGGAATTCAGATAGAGATCCTGGGCATCCGCCGGGGACGGTTTCAGGATCACCTGGTACTGATAGTAATGCTGCAGCCGGTTGGGATTTTCGCCGTAGCGCCCATCGGTCGGACGGCGCGACGGCTGGACATAGGCCGCGCGCCACGGATCGGGCCCGAGCGAACGCAGTGTGGTCGCCGGATGAAACGTGCCCGCGCCGACTTCCATGTCATAGGGTTGCAGGATCGCGCAGCCGCGTTCGGCCCAATAAGCGTGGAGCTTCAGAATCAGGCCCTGAAATGAGGTGTCGGAGGCGCCGTTCTGCATAATCCGCGGGCGATTTCTGGGGTTATTTTGTGCAGCGCAACATATACACGCGCCAGAGTCGGGTCAAGAAACCCTATTATCTTTAAGAACTCAATAAGGGCAGCCGTCGCGGCCGCAATTGGCAGCCTCGCCTTCGGGCACATAAACGCCGCATTTGGGGCACGGGATCATATCGGCGGCTTCATCCGTCTGATTTTGCCGAACCTGCTTCTTGGCCTTGACCTGCTGAACCTGGCCATAGCGGCCGACCCATTTGAAACCATACCAGACCGCCGCGATGATCGCGGCGAGAACCAGAAGCTTGAGCAGGCTGAATCCGAACATGGGCCTCTTTTAGGCGACCCGGCGCGACGGGGCAAGCGTTGGAATTCAGAGCCCGAACCGCTTCCAGTGGGACCAGTCCTCCACGGCCGCGATCAGATCGCCCGCCAGATCACGGGTCTCAACCCCGAGCCGGCGGCGCAGCAGGGACCGGCGCTGGCCGATCGGGTTGAGCCGGAGTTTGTCGCCATAGCGTTCCCGCAGGGTGGTTTGCAAATCGCCAATGCCGTCGATCAGGCCAAGGGCCAGGGCCTCCTTGCCCAGAAAGATATCGCCGTTGAAGATGTCCTCCTCGGCGCCGGTCAGCCGGTCGCCCCGGCGCGCCCGTACATGGTCCTTGAAATTTTCATGGATGTCCGTCTGGATCGATTTCAGGCGCGTCACATCGTCGGCGTTCTCCGCCTGAAACGGGTCCAGCATGGCCTTGCGCGCGCCGGCGGTATGAACCCGGCGTTCGACCCCGTATCGCGACAGCAGGTCATTGAAGCCGAATCCGGCCGAAATCACGCCGACCGATCCCAGGATCGAGCTTTCTTCGGCAAAGATCTCATCCGCCGCGCAGGCCAGCCAGTAACCACCCGACGCCGCCACATCCTCGGCGAAGGCGATGACCTTGATGTCCTTTTTGTCGGCGATCTGCCGGATCCGCCGTGCGATCAACGCGCTTTGCACAGGCGAACCGCCCGGCGAGTTGATCGCCAGCGCCACCGCCGACAAGCCACGGGGCGCGAAGGCCCGCTCGATGGATTTGTTCAGCCCGTCCAGGGTCAACGCGCCGCCGCGCAATGGGCCGCCGCCACCGATCACGCCCGACAAGCGCAAAACGCTGATTTTCGGCCGACGGCGCCGTAACCAGGAAGGCAGCAGATTACCGAGATTCATGTCCGTCATTCCCATCAGATTTCCAGCCTTGCGCCGCGCAGGATTGCATCGGCTTCGGTGGTATAGCTTCCGTCGTCCTGGTGCAGCACCAGCCCCGGGGCAAGCCGCGTCGGCGCCCTGATATCCTTGCGGGCGCGGATGATAACACGTTTTGCCGGCTTGCCTTCCCGGCCCGGCCACAATGGAAAGACCACGATTTCGCCGGTAACGCCAGTCAGCGCCGCCAGGGCCTGATCAAGCCGGTCGGCCCGGTGGATCAGGGTCACCGACCCCTTGGGCCGCAACATTTTCAGCGCGAAATCAA
>CALGIA010000558.1 GCA_937916005.1 uncultured Rhodospirillaceae bacterium | reverse complement strand
CCATGGCGATCAGACTTACCGGCATGCCGATAATTCCAAACCGCAGGTGATCGATCCCGATCCAGGGATCACCGCCCAGGAAGCGGATATAGACCAGATACGCGGTTCCCGCGACGAAGCCGCAGACCATGCCCGCGATGGCGCCTTCCTTGTTGGCCCGTTTCCACCAGATGCCGAGCACAAGGGGGAAGAACAGTCCCGAACAGGCGAAGTCGAAGGCCCAGGCCACTGCTCCCAGGATGCTGGTCAGCTTGAGGCTGGCCACCAACGCGCCCGCGACCGCGATACCGACCAGCAAGACCCGCGCGGCAAGCAGCCGTTTCCGTGTATCGGCCTGCGGATCGATCATCTTGTAATAGAGATCATGGGACAGGGCGTTGGCGATCGCCAGCAACAGACCGTCGGCGGTCGACATGGCGGCCGCCATGCCGCCGGCGGCAACCAGACCGGAGATCACATAAGGCAACCCGGCGATTTCGGGAGTCGCCAACACGACGATATCGCCACGCATGAAGAACTCGTTGATCTGAAGGATACCGTCATGGTTTGCATCGATGATCTTCAGGAAGCCCACATGGCTCCACTTCTGGATCCAGTCGAGCGACGACACAGCGGAAAACGACTTGCCGATGATGCCGGTCGCCAGGTTTGGATCCAGCACCTGCAGCTTGGTAAAGGTCGCAAGCGCCGGCGCCGTGAAGTACAGCAGGAAGATGAACAGCAGCGACCATGCCACGGACTGACGTGCGGCTTTCACCGAAGGGGTGGTGAAGTAGCGCATCAGGACATGGGGCAGCGACGCCGTCCCCGCCATCATGCAGAGCGTCAATGTGGCGAACTTCCAGTTCGCCATGACCGAACCGCCGGCGTCGGAATGGTGCACCGTCAGCGCATTCAGACCCGCGAAAGCCCCGGCCGCCTTGAGTTCACCGACCTTGTGGAGCACCTCAAGCTCCGCCAGGCGCGCCACCGCATCGCCATAGGCGAATTGGGGAATGACGCCGAAGCCCTGCTTGTTGGACATCCAGATCACCGGAGTCAGATAGGCGATGATCAGCACGATGTACTGGGCCACCTGGGTCCAGGTCACTGCCCGCATGCCGCCCAGCATGGAACACAGCAGAATGCCCAGCAGGCCGATCCAGACCCCGGCCCCGAACGGAATATCAAGCGCCCGTGAGGCGATGGTGCCCGTGGCGTTGATCTGCGCCGTCACATAGGTGAAGGACGCGACAACCAGAACGATGACCGCCATCAGACGTGCGGTGTTGCCGCCATAGCGGGTCCCGATGAAATCGGGCACGGTATAGCAGCCGAATTTGCGCAGATACGGCGCCATCAGCGACGCCACCAGCACATAACCGCCGGTCCACCCCACCACGAAGGCGAGATAGCCGTGACCGCCGAAATAAATGCCGCCGGCCATGGCCACGAAAGATGCGCCCGACATCCAGTCGGCCGCGGTCGCCATGCCGTTGAACACGGCGGGCACCTGCCTGCCCGCCAGGTAATAGGCATCGACCTGCATGGTGCGCGACAACCAGCCGATGGCGGCATAGATCACCACCGTAAAGGCCACGAACAGAATGCCGATTGTTTCCGAGCTCATGCCGGCCTGTTCAAGGACCGCCATCAGCAGGATGAAAATGACGAATCCGCCGGTATAGATTCCGTAGATCTTCGGCAGATTATTGATGAAGCTTGATTTGTCGGGACTGCTCATTTGGTTCAATCCTATTCTTCTTCTGACACGCCGAATTCGTCATCTATTTTTTCCTGGCGGTTTGTCAGCCAGAAAATCAGAATGACGAAAATAGCCAACGATCCCTGGGCGGCCATATAAAAGCCAAGCGGGAAACCGATGAACGAAAAGGTATTGAGACTGTCGGCATACCAATGCACGACGAACGAGAATATGAACCAGATAACCAGAACCGTAAAGGTAAGACTTTTTGTTTTAGCCCAGTGCGCCGCGCGCACTTCCGGCGTAATCTCAGCCATGGATTTCACCCCCTAAGTTGTTTGGACAGCACAACCAACCAAGCACTTAAATCGGGACTACAGTTACCACTGGACATGCCGACGACAGTTTGTCGGCGCGTAAAAAGCGAGACTCCTTATATTATCAGGCGGAATCAATTCAATAAGTCAACGGTGAAAGTTGAATAAACATTGATCTTTAGTGCGCATCGTTTTGTAATTTAGGAGACGGATTTCATGGATCGCCGCCTGCACGACGCCTGCCAGGAGACGATGCGGTACGTTGTCATGGCTTTGAAGGCCCTGATGTTCTGGCGTCGGCCGCCGCCCATCGACACCGTTGACGGCCTCATTCAGTTTGTCGAAACCCGGTCCAAATTCGTCGCCCAGACGACTCTCTACGGATATATCCGAACCCGGGTCGGCACCCGTTTCATCTCGTTCATGGAGGACGACGTGTTCGCCAATTCGGTGAATTTGGCTAAATGGGAAATCTATCTCGCCTGTCTCAGCGACCTGGCCATATACGCCACGGCGGTGCTTGGCCGCAACGCCGACGCCCATGCCGACGCCGACGCCCACGATGGTGATGAATTGCGCGACATCGCCATTCGAATTATGGAGTCCGCGCTCGCCAGTGAACCCAGTCCCGCTGATCGGCCAAACGGCTTCGACGACGCGCGGCGCGCCTTCCGTCAGCGCGCCCGGTCGACGGCATGGGGCGATGTGGCGAACGGCGAAGAGGCGTTCTCCGGCAGTCTCGCCGCGCTGGTCGAATGGGCGCCCGTGGCCGACGAACTGAAAATTCATGATGTGGAGATCGTGCGCTTTTCCATACGTTTCAGATGGAAGACGGTGCGCGATCAACTCAAGGACACACTCGATGCGGATGCGGTATTGACCGACTGGCGGGCCTGAAGATGTCCATGGAAACCGGGGTCACCGATATATTTTTCAAACGGGTCGGCGACAACGCCATTGCCGACCCGGCCGAAGCGGGTCCGGAAACCGCCCTGGGCGATATCGTCGGACGCATGTCGGCCGGCAAGCTGACCGCAACGGTGATTGTGGATGGCGGAAGGCGACCCCTGGGGATTATCACGGAACAGGATGTTGTCCGCCGCATCGCCTTTAACGCCGATATGGCGCAACCCGCCCGCGACGTCATGACCCGCGACGTTCACTGCATCCGCGATGACGATCCCCTGTTCATCGCAATTGCCCGGATGCGGCGGCGCGGGTTTCGTCACATGCCGGTGATCGATGACGGCGGATCGCTGTGCGGCATGCTCGACATGAATGACCTGATGGTCAATGCGTCCGGCGAGATGGTCGGCATGATCGATTCGTTGACCGGCGAGGATTCCGTCGACGGGTTGCGCGATATCAAGGCAGCGCTGGTGGACGTGGCCGAACAGCTCCTGTCCGACAATGTTCCGGCGTCGGAAATCCAGATCCTCCTGAGCCATATCAACAGCGATATCTACCGGCGCCTGACCGATCTCAACCGCGCCGCCATGATGCGGGACGGCCACGGCGACTGCCCCGTCGATTTCGATCTGATCGTCATGGGGTCCGGCGGGCGCGGAGAAAATTTCCTGTTTCCAGACCAGGATTACGGCTTCATCCTGTCTGATTATGCGGAAGATCAACACGGCTTTATAGATCCCTGGTTCGTCAGGCTCGCCGAAGGTCTGTCCCGTGATCTCGATGCGGTCGGCTTGCCGCTCTGCACCGGTGGCGTCATGGCCACCAACCCGGTCTGGCGCAAGACAATGTCCCAGTGGAAGGAACAGATCGACCAGTGGAACCGCAGGGCCTTCGATATGTCGTTGCTGAATTTCGACATCTTTTTCGATTTTCGCGCCGCCTGGGGCAACGGGGACATGGCGCGTGAATTGCGCCGCTACGTGACCGGGATCATGCGCGGCAACGAGCCGTTTCTGCGGGCGATGCTGATCGGCGACGCCGACCACGGAACGGCCCTGCGCTGGTTCGGCCGCATTGCGACCGCGCGCGGCGATCCGGACCACGCGGGATGCGTCAATCTGAAGCTTCACGGCACGCTGCCATTGGTCGGGTGCGTCCGCATGCTGGCGCTGCGCGAAGGCGTGGAGGCGGTGAACACGCGCGACCGGCTGAAAGCGCTGTTTGAACGGGGCGTACTCAACCGGGATGAATTCGAAGACCTTGATGCGGGGTTCAACATCATCGGCGATCTGCTGTTGCGCCAGCAATTCACCGATTTCAAGGCCGGATTTGAGGTGTCGAATTTCGTCCGCCTCAACGCCGTCAGCCGGCGCGGCAAACGCCGCCTGCGCGAGTCATTGCGCGCCATCGACGCCCTGCGCGACCGCATCAATTTCGAATTCGGCGGCGATATTTTTTAAAACTTCTCACTCATCTTGCGCACATGTTCGATCGCCGCGCTTGCGTCGACCAGCTGCCGCAGGGTGGTGACGCCGCGCGCTTCCAGCCGCCCGACCATTTTCAGGAACAGCCGCGCCGTCACGATGCTGTCGCCCAGCGCCGTGTGCCTTCCCTCCACGGAGATGCCGGCCCTCTGGGCCAGGGAATCGAGGGAATGGTCCTGGGAGCCGTGATCCAGGAACACGGAAATCAACATGGTATCGAGCACCAGGTTGGAAATTTCAATTCCGGTTTCCGGCTCCTTGAACTGCAGGAACTTCATGTCGAAGGCGGCATTGTGGGCAATCAGAATGGCGTCGCCCACATAATCCCTGAAATCCGGCAAGACCTGGCCAATGGCGTCTTCCCCGGCGACCATATCGCTGGTGATGCCGTGTATCCTGGTCGAGGCCGCCGGGATAGGGCGTCCGGGGTTCACCAGCCGTGAAAATGCGCCGGCCTCGTCGATGCCGCCGTTTTCGATCCGAAGCGCCGCGATGGAAATGATCTCGTCGCCCTGGGACGGCCGCAACCCGGTGGTTTCCGTGTCGAACACCACGTAGCGCAGATCGCGAAGCGATCGCCCGCCCATTTCGTCCCAGTGCATGGGCTGATCGCGGGCCTGAAAATCGAAAAATTCCGGCCGGGCCGGCAGGCTTCTATGATCATTCAGCCGCGCGGCGATCAGGCGGTCCGCGCAAAACCAGATCAGGATCATCGAGACGCCCGCCTCGATCAGCGCGGTCCACAAAGTTGCCGGGGCGGCGACGCCAAATATCAACCCAACGGACAACGCCGCCGCCGCGAAAGATCCGGCGACGATCCGCCTCATGCTCAAGGTCCGGAACAGGCTAATGGACCCGGCTGCTTTAGTCTGCGAGCCTTGCCGGCTCGGCGTCCGGCGGGGTGACGTCGAATGCATTGGCCGTGCAGCAGACCATGGAAAACTGGCCGATCACCGCAACCAGCGCGACCAGCTCTTCTTCGCCGAACTGCTTGGCGGCATTTGCGTAGGTCGCGTCGCTCAGCCCATGCTCGGCGAGCAGTTCCCCCGCCACCTCATGGGCGGCCTTCTCACGAGGGTCGCTCAGCTTTGGCGTTTGCCGCGCGTTGATGGCATCGACGATTTCCTGATCGACGCCGGCGGCCAGCGAAGCCTTGACCTGGACGGCCCAGGGATATTCGCCGCCCCAGTGGCGGACCACGGTCAGGACCGCGATCTGCCGTTCCCGATCGGACAGGTCGCTGGCGCGCAGGCAATTGCTGACCTCCTGGGCCAGGCGCATCAGCGTCGGATTGCGGATATAGGCCCAGTAGGGTCCGCCCAACGGGCCGCCCGCCGCCTCGACTGCGTCATAGACCTTGCCCTGTTCGTCGTTCATGTCGCCGCGCTTGAGAATACTGATCCGCGTCATGTCTGTTTCCTCCAATTTGATACTTAATTACTTGTGGGGCCGTATGGGAGTCACAGGGCCCATGGGGAGAGTGTAAACGATCGGGCCGCTCCGCCAATGCCGAACTTATACCAGCAATTTATCATGGGACTTTTATTCCCGTATTATTTGCCTACTATCTTCACTGTAGCGCGCGATTATTGTGATAGGCTCCGGTGCTTGAGTGGCGGGCTGTTTTCGGGAATCCCATGGTCGATTCGGATAATCACGGCGGGACGGAAGATGAACTCGCGCGGCTGCGCGCGCGGGTCGATGAGTTGGAACTTGCCGAACGCCGGCATGTTGATGAAATGCGCGACCTGGTCCAAAGCGAAGCGCGCATGCGCGCGATCATCGATAATGTGCCCTTTGACCCGAGCCTGAAGGACATCACCGGCCAGGTCGAGGCGCAGCAGGCGTTGCGCTACAGCGAGGGCATGCTCAAGGCGATCATCGATCACGCGCCGCTGGTGATCAATCTGAAGGATATCAACGGTCGCTACATCCTGGCGAACATGGCGTTCAGCGGCATCAGAAACGTCACGTCCGAAGACCTCAGCGGCCTGACGCCCCATGATATCATGTCCAGCGACGCCGCGGATGACGTGGTCCTGCAGGACCGGAAAGTCCTGGCGACTGGCGAGGTTGTCGAGGGTGTGACCCATGTGCAACGCCCCGATGGGCAAATTGCGAGCTGGACCACCCTGAAATTCCCGGTCCGCGGGAGCGACGGCGAAATCATCGCCATCGGCAGCGTCGGTATGGACAATACTGAACATCTGCGCGCCGAGGAAGCCCTGCGCGCGAGCGAAGAACGGTTCCGGGCCATCGTCGACAATAGCCCGACGGCAATTTTCCTGAAGGACCCGGAGGGCAGATTCCAGTTTTTCAACAAGCGGTATGGCGAATGGTTCGGCGACGGTCCGGAGACAAGGATCGGCAAGACCGTCCATGAGATGCTCCCTAGGGAAATCGCCGATCCGATTGCGGCGTCCGAACGGCGCGTGGCCGTGGAAAATGTCACCCTCGATTGGGAACAGGACATCGGGTTCCGGGACGGGTCGAACCACCGGCTGAAGGTGACCAAGTTTCCGGTCTTTGACGGCGACGGCAAGACGATCGGCGTGGGCACCGTCGAGACCGACGTCACCGAGCAACGCAGGATGGAGGATCAGCTTCGTCAGGCGCAGAAGATGGAGGCTGTCGGCCAGCTCACCGGCGGCGTCGCCCATGAATTCAATAATCTGCTGATGGTGATCGTCGGCAATCTTGAGATGGTGCTTGATACCCTGACGGAAGACGGTCCGAAAAAATTCCTGAATTCGGCCATGAAGGGCGCCATGCGCGGGTCGGAACTGACCCGGCAATTGCTGGCATTCTCACGCAAGCAGACTCTCGAAGTGGGGCGCGTGAACGCCGATAAGCTGGTGCTGGGAATGCGCGATATGCTTCAGCGCACGCTGGGCGAAACCATTGCCATTGAGACGAGCATCGAAACCGACGCTGCAAGCGGAACCGAAATCTGGCCGGTTCTGGCCGATGCGGGACAGATCGAGGGCGCGTTGCTCAATCTTGCGCTGAACGCTTCCGACGCCATGCCCCAGGGCGGGACGATTACTTTTACCGTGTCCAACCAGGTTCTGGACGACCGGCGGCTTGCCAATCATCCTGGCCTCAGCCCCGGAGATTTTGTAAAGCTTCAGGTGTCCGACACGGGCTGCGGCATGTCCGCCGATGTCCTCAACCGGGTGTTCGAGCCGTTCTTCACCACCAAGGATGTCGGCGAGGGCACCGGGCTCGGCCTCAGCATGGTGCACGGGTTCGTGGAACAGTCCGGCGGTTTCGTGGAAATCCTTAGCAAGGCCGGGCAGGGCACGTGCATCTTGATTTTCCTGCCGCGCGCCGACGATGAGATCATCCCGGAGCTGGACCGGTCCGGTGCGGATGATGCCCCGCTCGGGAAAACGGCCGACGCGACCATCCTGGTGGTCGAGGACGATGCCGATGTACGAAAACTGGTCGTCATGCTTTTGCTGCAACTCGGCCATGACACGCTTGAGGCGGAAGATTCCGCCGCCGCATTGACCCTGTTGGAGGAAAACCCCCATATCGACGTGCTGTTTACCGATATCGTGCTGCCCGGCGGGACCAGCGGCATCGAACTCGCCGAAACGGCGCAACGGAGATCGCCTCATTTGAAGATTGTCTATAGTTCGGGCTATCCCGATGGAGAGCTGCCGGATTTCTTCAGCCTGAAGATGCAGCCGAATTTTATTCGCAAGCCCTATCGCAAAGCCGACTTGGCCGAAACATTGGAGGCCCTGCTCGGGGACCTGCCCCGAGATCGCACCTTCTTCATTTGCTGACCTGATTTGCTGAAATCGATTATTGAACTTCGTTGCCGTTCAGCCGCAACGCCCACATCAAACCGATCCAGGCACCCTTGACGCGCGGCAGCAGCAATAGCGTCAACACCAGCGCCGCCGTCATCCAGGCCGCGTAATGGGCCCAGAAGGGCGGCGTCGAATTGTTCTCCCAGAACAGCATCAGGGGGGCGATGATGTGTCCGACGATCAGGATGGTGATATAGGGCGGCGCATCATGGGCCATGATGCGTCCATTGGGTTCCCGGCAGAAGGAACAGATGTCATGGGGCCGCAGATAAACCGGCAGGAGCTTGCCCTTGCCGCAGTTGGGGCAACGGTTGCGGAATCCCCGCGCGGCGGATCCCAGGACCGAACGGCGCTCCCGCCAAATATTATCTTCATGCTCGGTATTCATGACGGAATGGCATAGTGCAGTTTCCCGCCGGCGGCAAGATATCGGCATGCAATGCCGGCTCCTTCGGACAAAATGACGCGGTTTGGAAGGGCTCTAACTTATGAAATCATGTCCACCGAACGGAGGAGCTGCACGAGGAACATGAGGGCATAGGAGAGCCCCGCAATTCTGAGAGCCCACACAAAACGTCTTCGTTTCATGTCCCGTAGCAGGGAGCTTTTCTGAATTTCATAGGCCAGCTCGATTTTCCAGTCGCTTTGATCGAACGCCGCAATAAAGTCATCCAGAATGGGGTAGCGCTCATTGAGCAGGTAATAGCTGCGTTGCAGGTTGTCGACTTTGGTTCCCAGTTTTGGCGCCATGCTGCGGGATGGATAGAGGACATAGCCGAACAGCATGACCGGCAGCACGCCCATCACCCAGGAAAAAAGCACCAGAGCCACTGTGAATCGCGGAACTTCAGGTGCGAGTGCGCCTACTGTGGTTATAAGGCCCAATGAAAAGATAAAGCCGATGCTGACGACCTGGGCCTTGGTATCGTAAGAGCGAATGGCGTTCTGCACGTCATGCAAGGATGACAGCATAATCGACAGGGTTGTTGGATCGATATCGTGGGTCTCACTCATGGCTGACTACTGGTCCCGATTATTGCAATTTTTGCGTTGGGGAACCCTAGCCATGGCCGGCGACTCTTTTGTGACGGTTTCATGAAGCTTTTATGAAACCCGCCTTAGCGCCTCCGCCGAAACTCCTTAAAACGGCTCCTCCGCCCCGTCGGGGAGGGGCGCGTTGAAGGCGTTCAGGGTGATGGCCACCATGGTGTAGAAGCCGATGATCGCGACCAGATCGATGACCTGGTCTTCGCCCATGGCCGCGACGGCCGCCTTGTAGGTGGGGTCGGAAATTTCATGGTCCCCGTGCAGTTCCGCCGTGACCTTGTAGACGCATTCTTCCCGCGGGTCGTGGAACACGGGTGTTTCCCCCGCCCGGATCGCGTCGATGATCTTTGTGTTCAGCCCGCATTTGACGGCGGTCTTTTCGTGCGCGAACCATTCGTAGCGCGCCGTCCAGGCCCGGGCCGTCACCAGGATGGCGAGCTCGGACAGCTTCTGCGGGACATCGGTTCCCTCGCGCAGATGATTGCCCAGTTCATTGGCCTTTTCGACCAGATCCGGATGCCTGAGCCAGATGGCGAACGGGCCCCGGACCACGCCTCCCCGGGGGCCGCCGATGGCGTCGAACAGTTCCTTCTGACGTTCGGACAGCTCGTCGGGACTCAATGGTGGAATTCTGGGTTCCATGGGGGACGACCTTTACTGTTGTTTGGGGCTTAAAACATGTGCGCCGGGTTGTACCGGCTCCCCGATCCCCAAGGGGGTCGCATCCAGAAGCACGAACGCCACCCGCGCCGGCGCGTCCGACCGGTTGACCCAGGCGTGGTTGGTGCCGCGCTGCACCATCACGTCCCCCGCCTTCATGGTGACGGTCGAATTATCCATGTCCATGTCGATTTCACCCGCCAGGCAAATGACGTAATCGATGGATTCCGTCCGGTGCATGCCGGTCGGCGCCCCCGCCGGGAATTCGATGACGGCGAACCGCGACCCATGGGGCGGTGGTTGGGTGCCCACGACACGGGCGCCCATGTCTTCGAAATCGGCCCCGATGGGAATGTTGGCGGGCGTTGCGTCCGTACACCATATCAGGGTGGACACCGCGCCGCTGCCCGATTGCTTGGCGTTGTCTGCAAGACCATCCGTCATCACCTGGGCGATTCCGTCCTGATCGTGACCGGTAACGATGCGGCGTAATTCGGGGCCGGGGATTTTCGCGTTCATGTGCCTTGCTCCTTGTAATGCCGGTGTATTCCCGCCAAACGAAACCCCTACGGCCCCTTGATGTTGAACATGTCGGCCGCGTGTTGCCACAGCACGTTGCGCTTGGTGGCGGCGTCGATGCCCTGGAACATCTTGTCGATGGGGCCGGACACGTCGGGCCAGGTGCCCTGGGTGTGGGGATAGTCGGAGCCCCAGATGGCGACCTTGCCGAGATCGCACCAATCGGCCTTCATCAGCTCCGTGCCCATGTAATCTTCCTCGAACGAAAATCGGCAATTGCGGATCGCGTATTCGCTGGGCAACAGCCTGATCGGCGTTATGGGGTCGGGCGCTCGTTCGACCGTCTGGCGGTCCATCCACTGCATCAGGAACGGCACCCAGCCGATACGGCATTCGGCGAACAGGAAATCCAGCTTCGGATGGCGTTCGAACACGCCGGAAAAAATCAGCTCGGCGCAGATATTGCTCAGATTGAACGGCGCCGTGGACAGGAAAGCCAGATGCGCGCCGCGCTTCTGGGGCGGCAGGGCCGATGCCGCCGGGCCGCCGATATGGGTGCAGGCCGTGACGCCCGCCTCTGCGGCGCGCGCCCACAGCGGGTCCCAGATTTCGTCATAAGCCGGTTTCGCCACATCAAAGGGCGGGAATTCGAAACCCTTGATTCCGAGCTTGGCCAGCCGGTCGAACTCGGCGATGCATTCTTCCGGGTGCTGGGTCGGCAGGGCCGGCAGCATGATGATCCGGTCCGGCGAAACCTTGTTCATCTCGACCGCGTAATCATTGAACGCGCGATAGACCGCCTTGCAAAGCTCCGGGTCGCGTACGTTCCATTTGCGGACCGCCGAGAAAACCACGCTGGCGTAAATGCGCGACATATCCATGTGTTCGAGCATGTATTTAGGGTCGGACGGGGGCAGGGCGCCGTCTTCAATGGTGACGCCTTGATCGCGGAACTGTTTGAGATATTTTGTATTGCTGGATCCGGCGGCCGACCCGTCATGGCGTCGGTCTTCCCAGAACCAGTAGGACCCGTCATCGGTTTCCCGCACCTGGGGCCCCGGCGCCCGGTGCCTGGCGGCCAGCCGGTCCTGCCACAGATTGGCCGGAATCCAGTGGGTGTCGAGATGGTTGTCGGCGGAAATATAGTCGTAATCGGTCACGGCGGGTTCCTTCGGAAAACGAAATCGACGGGTATTCTATCCCCATATCCCGCCGGCTCGAACCCCCCATCGGCGACGTTTTCCTGAAACTTGCCTTGGACAGGCCGGTTCATGGATCAGGGATCAGTGGCGAGATCCTCCTCCCCCTCCCTCCCAGAAGGTGCGGCTGAACACGGCAATGACCGTAAAGACTTCGAGCCTACCTGTGAGCATGCCCGCGGATAACAGCCATTTGGCGCCACTGGACAGAGATTCGAAAGTTCCCGTTGGCCCGACGATATCGCCAAATCCCGGGCCCACATTCGCCGTCGCCGTCGCGGCGCTCGACATCTACTGGTTTAAAATGGCCTCATCGGCGCTCCAGCGCTGTTGTTCCGATGGGACTTTTTAACGGAAGGTGGGCAACAGGGCCGCACCGGAAGGTTCCAAAACCATCATTCGGCGTTGACCGGACACCGACGCCATGCGATGGATTGGGAGGCTTGATCCAGCCTCCCAATCCCGCTTGGGATTCCCCATCATCAGAAAGCAGCAAGCATGGCCGACACATCGACCTATACGCCGCCAAAAGTCTGGCAATGGATATCCGAGAACGGCGGAAAATTCGCCAAGACCAATCGACCGACCGCCGGCGCCACGCACGAGAAGGAACTGCCCCATGGTAAACATCCGTTGCAGCTTTACTCGTTGGCGACGCCGAACGGCGTCAAGGTCACGATCATGCTGGAAGAACTTCTCGCGCTTGGAAAAAGCGGCGCCGAATACGACGCCTACCTGATCAAGATCGGCGATGGCGATCAGTTCGGCAGCGGGTTTGTGGAAATAAATCCGAATTCGAAGATTCCCGCGATGCTGGACCGGAGCACCTCGCCGCCGACCCGTATATTCGAGTCGGGCGCGATCCTGCTTTACCTGGCGGAGAAGTT
Organism: uncultured Rhodospirillaceae bacterium; assembly: GCA_937916005.1. Lineage (GTDB taxonomy): Bacteria > Pseudomonadota > Alphaproteobacteria > MPNO01 > MPNO01 > CALGIA01. Next base: position 3,687 of record CALGIA010000558.1, on the reverse strand, counting down.
CGACGCCTTTGTTCCCAATGACCCGAGCGCGCGCGCGGAATGCATGTCGTGGCTGTTCTGGCAAATGGGGAGCGCGCCTTATCTCGGCGGCGGTTTCGGTCATTTTTATCATTACGCTCCCGAGAAGCTCCAGTATCCGATCGACCGGTTTACCATGGAAGTGAAACGCCAGCTCGATGTGCTGGACAAAAACCTTTCGAGCCGCCGCTATCTGTGTGGCGATGACTACAATATCGCCGACATGGCCACCTATGCGTGGTATGGGAACCTTGTCCTGAACAACGCCTATGAAGGGGCGGAATTCCTCGACGTGGCCTCATATAAGAACGTGGTCAGATGGGCGACGGAAATCCAGTCACGTCCGGCGGTCCAGCGCGGCCGGCGGGTCAACAAGATGTCGGGACCGGAAGAACTGCAGGTCCACGAACGTCATGACGCCAGTGATATTTCCTGACCGGGATCGACCGGAGAAACAGGCGTTTCGCCGCATAACGGACATTGCGCAAGGGAAGGCCGCCGTGGATTTCCCGCCCTTTTAGCTTTTTTCTCAGTGCTGGCCCGAACCTCCAGCGGCGGTTAATTTTGTGATGTCGGTGAATTTTACAGTTTTCCGGGATTAACCTTGAAACGGCATGAATTTGTCGGAAAATTTTACAACTCTTTTCCCGGTCCGGTCCCCTTAACCATCGCCTTCGGCTCAAGAGCCCGCGTTAACGTGATTGGTATGGAAATTGCATGAAGGTTGTTGGGTTGGTGGTCATGGTGGACGTCACCCTAACCGGAAACCGCAATGGGCGAATCCGGAACGTGCCGCGCCGCCGGTTACGGGTGGGTGGATGTCGAATGAAAAGGAAAAGGATATGATTTCCGGTAATCTTCATAAGGCCTTCGCAGCGGACGATTTGGGACGGCGCATCCGGCTTCTGGCGCTCGGTTTCCTGGCTTGCGCCGGGGTGTTGGCCGTGGCGCCGGCGGTGCGCGCGGTCGTGTTGACGGACGCCGCGATCTTTTCGTCGAACGTCCAGGGCCAGGCCTATAACGGTCTGATCTGGAACACCGTGGGCAATCCTCCGGACATCACGGATCGCTGGAACGTCTATTTCTCGTCCAGCACCGACATCAACAACCCGGTGTTCCTCAATGACGAGAACAATGCGTTGACGTCCCTCAGCATTCCGCTGACGCCGGGCCAGCACAGCTTTGGCATGTATGGCGAGGCGACGGGCGATCACCGCGACAGTTTCACGCTGAGCCTCTATTTCGCAGATCACACGGCGCAGCCGGACATTTCGGCGGTGGCGCCCGTTAACGGCGCACCCAACGTCTTCGTCGCGGCGTCCCATGCCGATGGTCTCGGGCTGCTTGCATCGGACGGGTTCGTTCCCAATGCCAACACACTGAGCTATCTCGAAGGTGGCCTTCTCGTCACACTGACCGAATTCTTCTGGTCGACCGACACAGCCAACCATCCCGATTTAGTGTGGCCACACAATCAGCGGCACAGTTATGGCCCCAGCCCGTACGGGGCCGATTTCTATGGCCAGATCACGTTCGATGTCACGCGCGTTCCCGAACCCGGGGCGCTCGCCATCTTCGGGTTCGGCCTCGCAGTTCTTGGATTAGCACGGCGTCGGCGGGCCGCCTGACGCTACCGGGAATTATGGCAGCCAGATTGAGGCGGCAGTCCACGGATCGACGATTTCCGACGGACTAAAATGCTTCACCTATGGGCTCCATGAGCCATCGCAATCCTTCCGCGAATTCGGGCGCCCTTTTGACGGTGGTGGTGAAGATGGCGTTGCCAACCTCTTTCGTGGACCATGGCCGTGCCGTGACATACAATTCACCTCCCCTCTCAGCAGCGATGGAGCCATGATTTGTCGAAAAGCGAAAACTATGAAAAGGGCGCCGCCGTTCGCCGCGACGTGATGGGCGAAGCGCTCGCCGACAAGCTGGCGGACACGGTCTATACGGGCCCGGTGATGGAAAAGTTCGCCGACTACTCGACCGAAGCCATCTTCGGGATGCTGTGGGCGCGGCCTGGCCTCGACCACAAGACGCGCGCCCTGATCTGTGTGATTTCCGATACCTGCGGCCATTGCTGGCCGGAACTGGATCTGCATCTCCGCTTTGCATTGGGACAGGGTTGGACCGAAGACGAACTCACCGAAGCGCTGCTGCATCTGGGCGGCTATATCGGCGTGCCGTCAGCCCGCGAGGCCATGATCATCGCCGACAGGGTCTTCACGGAAATGCGCGGCGAAAAAACATAAGTCCGCGCGGGTCCCTTCGGACTCCGAAGGCCATCAAATGATCCTAACTAGCCTGAATTTGCTCTAGATTTGCCGCCCTTTGAGCTTCTCCCGCAGCGCCCGAATATGACTGGCCGCCCCGGCCACGTTGGGATGAATGCCGAGCGCGCGGTCGAACGCCGCAAGCGCGCCGTTCTCGTCGCCCTGTGCGAGGCGGATCATGCCGAGGCCCGACAGTGCGCCGAAATGGCGCGGCTCAAGCGCAAGAGTCTTTTCCACATCCGCCGTGGAGCGCTCGAACGCGCCCATCAGATAGTACAGCGTCGCACGCTTGTTCCATCCTTCCGCGAAGCCGGGAGCCTTTTCGACGATGGCGGTGAAGGCGGCGTTGGCGGTGGCGAAATCGCCCTCCCCCATGGCGGACACGCCAAGCGCCATCAACCGGTCGATGTCGTCGGTTCCGGAGGTGGTCCACAGCGCCCATATCCGGGCTTCGACCGGCGCCGCCGCCTGTTCGCTGGGCGCTGATTTGAGCGCCGCAAACAGCGCATCAAGCTGCGGGTCGTTCTGTCCGCCAAGCAGGGGAAGGGCGAAGGTCAACGTCGCCGCCGTGGCCATCCAGGCCATGGTTTTTTTCATTGCCGTTCCTTCCTTCCGATCGGACCCGGCTGCTGCTTCACCGCCCGGGAACGGGGAGGCGCGCCGTCAACCGCCATAGGTTTTCCTGAGAATCTTGCCATTTCCATCCCGTTCCAGCGACTCGTGAATTTCGATCAGTGCGGGCGCTTGGTAGGGCATCAAGCGGGCGCGGGCGACAGCGACGATCATGGAGCGGCTCACCATATCGGGATCGGCCTCGATCACGGCCTTGACCACCGGCGACCCCGCTTTTTCGCCGCCAAATACAATCACGTCGCGCACTCCATCCAGTTCCCTGATGATGTTTTCAACCTCCAGCGGATCGACTTTGTATCCACCGATATTGATCACGTCGGTACGCCCCAACACGAAAAGCCGGCCGGAATCGTCAAGATATCCAAGATCGCCGGGGAAAACGAAGCCATCTTCTCTGAACACTTTTGCCGATAGTTCGGGTTCGTCAACATATCCCTTGCATGCGGCGGCGCTGCGAATGCCGACCTTGCCGCGTTCCCCGATGGTGAGAGGCTCGCCCGCGTCATCGAATATTTCAATCTCTATCCCGCCATAGGGACGGCCCACCCGGCCTTCCTGATAGTCGTCGTCCAGATCGATCGAGACCGTACCGGTCTCGTTTGACCCATACCGATTTCTGACACGGACGCCGTACCGTTTATAAAAATTGGCAACGGCGGCTTCTGAAAGACGCCCGGCGGCGCAGCTGCAGTGGCGCATCATGTCGAATGCCTTTTCATCGCCGCGCTCAATCCAGCATGACCCCCGGGCCTCAATCATC
>CALGIA010000557.1 GCA_937916005.1 uncultured Rhodospirillaceae bacterium | reverse complement strand
CTGTTCCAGATCCTGATAACCGGAAACGGCGGAGCGCGTCCGCTCGATCCGCTCCAGCACACGCGGATCGACAAAGCGACCGACCAGCAGGAAAGCGTCAGGCAACGCGGCCAGCCGAACCAGAGCGCGCAGACGGTCGTCCTCATCCCCTTCCAGCCAGACAACGCCGCCCTGGCGGGCCTGACGCTGCGCCCAGTCCGGCGCACGTTCGAAGGCCAGGGTGAAGCTCAGGCGTGAACGGCCCAGCACCTGTCCGTTACCGGTAAAAACGATCGCTTCCGAAAGGTTGCGGACCTGGGTCTGGAATTCCAGATAGTTGTTCAACTCCCGCAGGTCGGGGGACATCTGGGGCAATTCGCGATTGACGTCATTCGCCATGGCCAGAATGTCGCCCCCGATATTGCGACGGTGTTCCTCAAGATACGATTCGGCTACCGCCTGGGATTCGCCGACGGCGGTCCGCACCCGTTCGCTGAACCAGTTCTGCAGACCAAAATTCAGAACAACCGTCGAAAACACGGCGACAATAATCGCCGGGGTTACAGCCACCAGACTGAACAGCACCACAAGGCGGATATGCAGGCGCGATCCGGCCGACCCACGCCGCCGCATGACCCAAAGCTGCACCATGCGGCGCACCACGAGCACGCCGAGGATGAGCAGGATCGCAAGATCCAGGTAGATCAGCCCCAGCACCAAGCCGGTAGCCCGCGGCAAGCCGCCGCCTGGCTGGGTAAAAACAAGATATGTGGCGATGCCAGACGCAATCGCGGCAACCGTCAGAACAACGACGGCCTTATCCGCCAGGCCCACGCGCGTCGCCCAACGGGTCAAACGGGCGAGCCTATCTGGGAACGTGCTGGCGACGTTTTCCGTCATGGATACAACCGCTTGCTGACAGATGTGGTGGCGGGCAAGGAAGGCCCGAAGCGCGCTCACTTTACGCCGCGAATTACCTGAATGTCCAATTCCCGCAGTTTCTTGCGCAGGGTATTGCGATTGAGGCCGAGCAGCCGAGCAGCCTTGATCTGGTTGCCCCGTGTTGCCTCAAGCGAGAGCGTCAGCATCGGCCGCTCAATCTCCCGCAGAATGCGGTCGTACAATCCCGGTGGCGGCAATCTATCCTTGTGGGCCCCAAAATAATCGCGCAGGTGGCGTTCCACCGACGCACCAAGACTCTCGCCCTCATGGGTTTCCACCTCCCCCTCATCCCCCATCACCGGCGCCTCGGACAGTTCCGCCTCGATCACATCAAGGCCGATCAGTTCCTGGGAATAGAGCGCGGCCAAACGGCGTATCAGGTTCTCCAGCTCCCGCACGTTGCCCGGCCAGCGATAATCAACCAGACGCGCCATCCCCGCTTCGTCAATGCGCTTGGCCGGCAAGCCTTCGCTCTCGACCTCAGACAGGAAGTGGCGCGCCAACAGGGGGATATCTTCGGTGCGCTCACGCAACGGCGGCAAGCGGATAGGCACGACGTTAAGGCGATAGAACAGATCTTCGCGGAACAGCCCCTGAGATACCAGGCGGCGAAGGTTCCGATGGGTGGCAGCGATGATGCGCACATTGGTGCGAATTGCCGAACGACCGCCAACGGTGGTGTATTCCCCCTCCTGCAGGACGCGCAACAGCCGGGTCTGGGCCTCCAGCGGCATGTCGCCGATTTCATCGAGGAACAGGGTGCCGCCCTCGGCCTGCTCGAAACGCCCAACGTGGCGCTGACCGGCCCCGGTAAAGGCGCCGCGTTCGTGGCCGAACAATTCGCTCTCGATCAATTCACGTGGAATCGCCGCCATGTTGATAGCGACAAATGTCCCCGATTTGCGGGCGCCATAATCATGCAGCGCCCGGGCTACCAGTTCCTTGCCGGTTCCCGATTCGCCGGTGATCATTACCGTGAGATCGGTGCCGATCAGGCGCGCAAGGGTGCGATAAATTTCCTGCATCGCCGGCGAACGACCGATCAACGGCAATTGATCTTCTTCCGGGTCCACGCGCTTGGGACCACCAGGTTGGCTCGTCGGCTGGGAAAATGCCTTTTTGACCACGCTGACCAGTTCGTTCAGGTCGAACGGCTTGGGCAGATATTCGAAAGCGCCGCGCTGGTTCGCCTTGAGCGCGGTGAGCAGCGTGTTCTGGGCGCTCATGACGATAACCCGAAGGTCGGGACGAATCTTGCGGATGCGCGGCACCAGATCGAGCCCGTTCTCATCGGGCAAAACCACATCGGTGATCACCAGATCACCCTCCCCATTGGACACCCAACTCCACAGCGTCGCGGCGTTGGATGTGGCGCGCACAGTATAGCCATTGCGCGAAAGCGCCTGGCTGACCACGGTCCGGATCGCGCTGTCGTCGTCAGCGATGAGCACCGTCATTTCAGCCATTCTTTTTCTCCGACCCCGTATAGACGGGGAGATAAACCCTGAAGACAGTGTGCCCAGGCTCGCTGGTAAATTCGACGATGCCGCCGTGATCGCCGATGATCTTGGCAACAAGCGGAAGCCCCAAACCCGTCCCCCCGGCCTTGGTCGTGACAAACGGATCGAACAGATGCGGGCGAAGATCATCGGGAATGCCTTCGCCGTTGTCTTCGATGCTGACCACAAGAGGCAGATGGGTGCGCGCCCCGGAACCGGGCGTCGACAGTCGCAGGCCATGCTGATAACCGGTGGTGATAGTCACCTCACCACCCTGCTTGGGCGCCGCCTCGGCAGCGTTCTTGACCAGGTTGAGAAACACCTGGACCAGTTGATCACGGTCGCCAGAGACGGGAGGCAGCGACGGATCATAGCGTTCGCGAAAACGGATATAGCGGGCAAATCCCGACTGCGCCAGTTCGCGCACGTGTCCCAACACCTGATGGATATTGACCGCCTCGCGTTCGATGAACGGGTTTTCGGAAAAAACTTCCATGCGGTCAACCAGCGCGCAGATGCGGTCGGTTTCATCACAAATCAGGCGCGTCAGTTTGCGATCTTCTGTGGATGCAGCTGTTTCCAGAAGCTGGGCCGCACCGCGAATGCCCGACAACGGGTTCTTCACCTCATGGGCCAGCAGGGCCGCCATCCCGGTGACCGAGCGCACTGCGTTGCGGCTGTCCATCTGGCGCGTCATCTTGAACGCGATAGAACGGTCATGAAATGAAACCGCCACCGCGCCGGGCTCATCTGCGATAGGCGCCACCTGAATGGTCACCAGCCGCGATCCCGTGCGCGGGGTTTCCAGTGTCACACCGTATTCCGACAGACTGGAACCTTGCGCGCAAACTTGCGCGATCATGGCAAAGACCGGGCTGTCGTTGGGAATCAATTCGCTGAGCGCGCGCGAACACAGCCACGACTGGCTGGCATCGAAAAACTGCTCCGCCGCGAGATTGGCATAGGCGATACCGCCCTCGGCATTGAGCACGAGAATCGGATCGGCCAGAGCATTAAGCACGGTTTCAAACCGTCCCTCGCCCATGCCCGCGCCGCCGTCCCTATGGACCAGTTTCAGGTTCATGCTGCCACCATCCCCGCAGATTGCGTTTTGTCTTCGCAAGCTCTGGCAAAAAATGTCTGGGTCAATATACGAATTGCCTCGGGATCGTCGAGCTGGTTGACCTCGGCCCGGTAGCGCGCACCGTCGCGCAGCCCGGTCACGTACCACCCCAGATGCTTGCGCGCCATGCGCACCCCCCGCGAAACCCCGTGATGATGCAAAATTTCCTCGAAATGCTCGAGCGCAATGGCACCGCGCTCCACCACCGTCGGGTCCGGCACGCGCGTGCCGTCCTTGATAAAGGCCGCAACCTGAGCCAGGAACCACGGTCGCCCGCATGCACCACGACCGATCATCACACCATCGGCACCCGACTGCGCGAGGGCACTGGCGGCATCTTCAACCGTGGTGATGTCGCCGTTGACGATGACCGGCAAATCCACTGACGCCTTGACGCGAGCGACGAAGGACCAGTCCGCAACACCTTCATACATCTGGCAACGGGTGCGGCCATGCACCGTAATCATTTTGACTCCGGCATCGGCAGCGATTCGCGCGATGTCGGGTGCGTTCAGACTGTCGTGATCCCAGCCCATGCGCATCTTCAGCGTCACCGGCAGATCCACCGCCTTAACCGCAGCGGCGAGGATGCGCCCCACCAGCGCTGGCTCACGCATCAGCGCAGAGCCCGCCTGCTTGTTGACGACCTTTTTGACCGGACAGCCCATGTTGATATCGATCACCGCAGCGCCGCGATCGGCATTGAGACGCGCCGCCTCCGCCACCACATCGGGCTCACAACCGGCAAGCTGGACCGCCATCGGGAATTCCTCGGGCACGGTCGCGCCCATTTTCAGGGACTGGCGGGTTTCCCGCACCATCGCCTGGCTGGCGATCATTTCCGAAACCACGAGCCCCGCCCCCGCCCGCCTGACAAGGCGGCGGAACGGCAGATCAGTGACCCCGGACATGGGGGCAAGGATGACCGGGTTGGCAAGCTGGACCGGCCCAATGGAAATGGTCATTTCTTATGCAATGTCACTGTATGATTAAATTAGGGGCAATATAGGAGCGAAACCCATCGGGCGCAAGCATTGGCGCGGGGCTTCTGGC
>CALGIA010000556.1 GCA_937916005.1 uncultured Rhodospirillaceae bacterium | reverse complement strand
AGTTGCCATCGGCGCGGCCATAAAGAAAGGCAAGATAGGAAGCAATCACAAGGCCCGAGCCCATGCCGCCCAGGATGAAATTCATGGCGGCGCGGAAATCCCATAATGTCTGACGCGCGCCGACCAGCGGATTGGCCGGATCGCTCAGGGTTTCGTCGGACAGATCTTCCGGATCCGGGTCGCGGCCCGGCGTCGTGTTGGGCACCTCGTAGAGATAGCGGATTTGCGGATCGTTGCCGAGTTCCTCATGCATCTGGAAACTGGCGTTGTCGCGGACCAGACCGGAAACCTTGCTGTCCGGGTCGGCGAAATCGCCGAAATTCAGCGCATCGGCGATGCAGGACGCGGCGCAGGCCGGGGTGTAATCGAGATCAACGCCCGGCGTTTTCCCGGAGACCGCCGCGTCGTCGATGCGTTCAACGCAGAACGTGCATTTATTGGCGACGCCGATGCGGTCGTCATGGGCGACCTGGTTTTCCTGCGCCGTGGGATCGCCGTAATAGCCTTGCTTTTCATGGACGATGGTTCTGGCCTGATACGGACAGGCCACCGCACAATAGCCGCAGCCGATGCAGGTATCGTAATCCATTGTCACCAGCCCGTCGTCGCGCTGGCGGGTCGCCCCGGTCGGGCATACCGGCACGCAGGATGGTTCGGCGCAATGCTGGCAGCCGGTCACCAGGAACAGGCGTTCCACATCGGGAAAGGTTCCGCGTTCCACATCGAGCACCTTGCGCCACTGAACCCCGGGCGGGGTGTCGTTGGCGTGCTTGCACGAAATGGTGCAGGTCTGGCAGCCGACGCAACGATTGACATCGACCACCATTCCGAAGCGCGTGGTTCCCGTCACGATACGATATCCTTGCGCAGCTTGACGCGCATGATGTCTGCGCCGGACCCCGTCGCGTCGGTCAGCGACAGGGCGATATCGGTCACCGAGTTCAGGCTTGGCCGGTGAAAATCCTTTGCATAGGGCGTGGCCCAATGATCGAACTGGCCGATCATCAGCACCGTATCAGGCCGGATGCCTTCGCGCAGCACCGCCTTGCCGCGAGTTTCGCCGGACACGGATTCGATCACCACCGGGTCGCCGTCCTTTATGCCAAGTCCCCGCGCCATGGTGCGGTTGATGATCACGCCTTCATGACCGGCGATGTTCTGGGCTACCTCGTTGATCAGGGGGATGCCCACATTGGCGCCCCATGAATATTGCATGCTGCGCGCGGTCAGCGCCCAGAGGGGGAATTCATCCGGATCGCGGCCAACCTCGCGCGCATAGTTGATCCAGATATCGGGGAATTTCTTGTAGTCGGGCAGGGCCTGGTATTCGGTGAGTTGCTGGTCCCACCATTCAATGCCGGTTTCATGCAGCCGGTTGGCGAGCTGGGCGCCATGGCGCTTGATCCGTTCCTGATACGGCATCTCGAACCGCACGCCTTCATCCTTCATGCGGGGATAGAGATACCAGTCGATCTGGGGAAAAGGCTTCAGCATGTAGCCATGTTCGCGGAACCAGTCGAGATCGTGAATTTCCGCACCGCCGGACAGGGCGTGGCTTGCGGCCTTGGCGACCGCATCCCAGATCTCCGTCAGCTCCGGCGCGCGGTCCGTCGGCAGGGAATAATCGAACTTGCCGTCGCGATCGACCAGCCGGCACCCCGCCGCGCCGCGATTGATGGCGGCGGTATAGTTTTCCAGAATGCCGACCCGTCGCGCCAGCTCGGTAGAGATATCCGACATGTCCATGGAATCGACGACCTTGTCGGCGACCGGCTGGCGGATGGTCCAGCCCTGATGTTTCCAGAATTGCTCGGTGAATGTGGTCGACCCGATCTGGATCAGCTGGAAGCTTTCCAGGTCGGTCGCCTCGGGCAGCAGGATATCGGCCATGTAGTTGGTCTCATCCAGCGTATAGGCGAACGAAACCGTGAACGGGAATTCAGCGATGCGCTCGGCCACCTCGGGCGCGTTCCACGACGAGATCGCCGGGTTGGTGCGATAGTTGATCCAGAGCTCGGGCTTGGTCTGTTTGGGCCAGTGGTCGGGCGGTTTCTTCTGGAACAGCCACGGCAGATGGGCCGGGCCCAGCGCCGGCGACCAGGGCGAATTGGCGGCCAGGGGCACCAGCATCTTGTATGCGTTGCGGATATGGGGCTTGCCGTCCCATTCTTCCTTGCTGGTGGCGTTGAACGGGTAATCCATGATGCCGTCGGCGCTGGAATGCACGGTGTTCATGCGGTTATTGGCCGGACGGTTTAGCTTGACCGCGGCGCCCAGCGTGCCGCCCGGGACTTCCAGCGCACCCACAAGGGTCACCAGCAACGTCCGCGCCCAACAGCATTCAAACCCGCCCCAGCCGTTATTGACGCCCTTGCCCAGCATCACGGCCACGGGGCGGTACGGCAGGACCCTGCCCTCAATCTCCATGGTCTGACCGATACAGGCATGGGCCAGAAATTCGTCGGCAATGCGCCGGATGGTGGCGGCCGGCACGTCGCATTCGGCCTCGGCCCATTCGGGGGTGAATTTCGCCACATGATCGATCAGCATCTGGAATGCCGGACGCGCCTCGGCGCCGACATGGGACCATTGCTGGCCATCGGGTCCGTCCTCGATCCCGGAAACGGTGAAGACCCCGTCAAGGGCGGGGTCGGCAATGTCCGCGTCGAACGGCTTGTCGAGCCCGTCGGCCAGATCACGGATCAGCGGTTTCAGGGTAACCGGGTCGCGCAGATAATACCCGTTCGGCCCGACCAGATAGGGGCTGGTGGTGGTTTCCTTCAGATGGGCTACATCGCAGACCTCGCGCCAGTCGCGCTCGCACAATATCCGGTGCACCAGCGCAAACAGGAACGCCGCATCGGTTTTCGGGCGGATCGGCACCCATTCGGCGGACATGGCGCCGGTGATCGACAGATGGGGTTCGACCTGGACCCGTTTCAATCCGCGGGCGCGTGCATCGGCCTGGCGCCGGACGCCGGCGACGCCGCCCGAGGCTTCGACGTTATTGCCGCAATTGATCACATAGGTGCAGTTCGGCGTGTCGGGCGCAACGATGAAGGCGCGATGCCAGAGTTCGCCGTAAAGATGTTCGGAATGGTAGCACTTGATCCCCTGCCCGCCGCCGAAGCCGAGATCCACATCGCCCCAGGCCGACAGGAAGGCCGGAAACGTTCCCATATATTGGGTCGGCGTGCCCCCGCCGCCGAAACTGGCGGCGAAACGTGGGAAGCCGGCCTCATCCCGCAAGCCCTTGGCGCGGATGTCGCGCATTTTCCCGGCCACCGCATCAAGCGCCTCATTCCATGTAATGGGGACAAAGCCGGGATCTTCCCCCCTGCCCTTCTTGGGGTTCGTGCGCTTCATGGGCTGGCTGATCCGGTTGGGATTATAGGTTTTCTGGATCAGCCCATAGGCCTTGACGCAAACCCGGCCGCATCCGGGATGTTCGGCGGCGATATCGTAATTGCTTTGAATACGGACAGCGACGCCGTTTTCAACCTCCACATTCAACAGATCGGGTCCCGCCACGCATTGATTGCAGTACACGGGGACGGTCTTGCGGTCCTTGATCCTGGTCGACATTTTACCCGCCTTGTCAGATCGGTTCGGGGCAGCGTAGAGAATGCCGGAAACCCACGCAACTCAGATGTAATTCGCGCCACCATCCACCGTCATGTTCAGGCATCGCCCGATAGACGCTCCGTGACCAGCTTCAGCAATGCGTCCAGTTCCGGGTCGCCGTGCCCCAATTCGGCGAGCGCGGTCACTGTATCCTTCAGGTAATCGGCGCAGCTTCCGAAATTTCCCGAGGCCTGGGCAATGATATGGGCGGCCTCATCGGTGGAAAACGCGCCGGCATATTGCGGATGGGACCGGTCAGCGACGAAACAGATGGCCCGGACCGGGCCGGACCCGGTCTGCACGGGATGCCACTGGGCCCGGTATATTCCTGTCGCCATTTCGCGTTGCCATACCGCCCACAGCCCGGCGTCACGATGTCCTGGGTCGATCCGGAACAACATTCCCCCGCAACTTCCATCGCCCGGCTCCAAAGCCAGACCGAGACCGGGGCGTTCGGGGGTTCCGCGCGCATGGGCTGTCCATATCGAGAAGCGCCTGCGATGCCCGTGCAACAGGCCCGGACGGGCCAAGTCATGAACAAAACACGGGTTCCATATTAACGATCCATAAGCGAACAGCCAGATATCATCTTCCGGTAGAATATCGGCCATGAAAGACTCAAGATTAGCGCGTCGCCATTCATCGGAAAGTTCGGGGAATGGACCAACTGTATTTGTGAT
>CALGIA010000555.1 GCA_937916005.1 uncultured Rhodospirillaceae bacterium | reverse complement strand
GATATTCCGCCTCGCCCAGCCGCCGGTCGAGTACGCCGTAAATGCGCCGGTTTTCATTCAGGTAGCGTTCTTCCGCATACGGCGCCTTGCCATGATTGTAATGCACGAAATGATGGGTCTGGCCGAGCATGGGTCCTACGCTACCCATCTGCATCATCAGCCATTCCATGGCCTTCCACCGGCCCTTTTCATCGGTCGGCATGAACTGACCGGATTTTTCGGCCAGATACAAAAGGATCGCGCCGGATTCCATCAACGAAAGACCATTGTCCCGGTCCACGATGGCGGGGATCTTGTTGTTCGGGCTGATTTTCAGAAATTCCGGTGCGAACTGTTCGTCCTTGGCGAGTTCAATGGGATGGTTTTCGTATTCCAGCCCGCATTCCTCCAGCATGATGGAAACCTTGCGCCCGTTCGGCGTCACCCAACTGTACAGATCGATCATCTCGTTTCGCTCCCTTTATCACTGTTCAAATCAGACGCCATCAATTCAGGCGCAATGTCGACGGCTTCATCATTATTGAAATTTAGTTCTACCTTGACGCCGTTCGGGTCAAGCAGAAACAACTGGAATAGCCCCTGATCATTTACCATCCGCTGAGTGAATTCGACTCCGTGGGATTGCAAATTGGCGATCATATCCCTCAACCCGCTCGCGCGGAACGCAATGTGATCGACTACGCCCGACCCTTCCGTGGCGGTCGATTGCTGACCCAGATAGGCCTTGCGGTTGTCACTGACATCTGCGCCACCCGTCGTCAGATGCAACACGTCCGTATCGCCAATATAAAGCCAGCAGACCGGAAACTTGAAGTCGGGCGCCGGCCCGACGCGCAGGCCGAGAACATCAACCCACCAATCGCGCGTTGCATCCATATCGGTCGTCTGGATCAGGAAATGTTCAAGATGAGATAGGGCCACACCAACCTCGTTCGTCAGTTGATTCCATATGTCGACATTATCACAATGCACCGGCATCACAATGTACCGGCGCTGGGCATAATCACAGCGGCGTGTATGATTTCAAAAGGGAGATAAAGCCATGACCGCATACTGGATGGCCCGGGCCAGGATCAACGATCCGGTGGAATATAAGAAATATACCGACCGAATTCCCGAAATTCTGACGAAGTATAACGGCAAGGTGTTGGCGCGCGGCGCGGAACATAAAACGCTTGAAGGCCCGGAAACCTTTGAACGCTATGTCGTCATCGAGTTCCCGTCACTGGCCGATGCGGAAACCTGTTTCAACTCGGATGAATATCAATCAGCCGCCGCCTTCCGACGGGCCGACGGCGTTGCGCGGAACGAGCTCACCATCGTCGCCGCAGGCGACGCGACGCGGTGATCCCGCCGCAGGCGACGCGACGCGGTGATCCCGCCGCAGGCGACGCGACGCGGTAACGATCCTATCAGATTCAGTCTGTTCCCGTCGCAATTGCCGGAACAAATGTCCCATCGACCAATTTGCTTGCCGGTTGGACATCTGGAGTCCGCACATAGGGACGCGACAATTGCCGCTCTATGGCGGCAGACAATTCTTCGATCGCGATGGGCTTGGACACATAATCATCCATTCCCGCCGCGCGGTACTTTTCCCGGTCGCCCGCCATGGCATTGGCCGTCAGGGCGATGATCGGCATTTTCCCGTGAACGCCACCGAGGCCGCGAATGGCTCTGGTGGCGGTTATCCCGTCCATTTCAGGCATCTCCGCATCCATCAACACAAGATCATAATTCGTGGATTGGATGGCATTGACGGCCTCCCGACCGTTGGCCACCACATCGATCTCATATCCAAACGGGGTAAGTATCGCGACCACAAGCTTCTGGTTCACGTCATTGTCTTCAGCCAAAAGAATGCGTCCCCCGACCGGTCGCACGACCGGCGCGGCCTCTATGGCCAAACGTTTTTCCTCCGCGCACGCGGCATCGAGCCGGATCGTAAACCAGAACGTACTTCCTTTACCCGGCATACCCCGCACACCAATTTCGCCATGCATCATCTCGACAAGGCTTTTGCTGATTGCCAGGCCAAGGCCGGTTCCGCCAAATCGGCGCGTCATGGAAGAGTCGGCCTGGGTGAACCTGGTAAACAGCCGGCCAATTTCTTCGTCGCTGAGGCCAATACCGGTGTCGGCCACTTCGAACTTCAGAACGGTCATTTCTTCCGAATGTTCGAGCGGGTAGACCTTTATCGATACCCCGCCTTCCTTGGTGAACTTGAGCGCATTCCCCACCAGGTTCAAAAGAATCTGTCTGATGCGCCCGGAGTCGCCGAGAAGATTGGATGAAATATCCTTTGAAATGGAAAGAGTGAAATCCAGACCCTTCTGTTGCGCCTGCGGCTTGAGCAAATCGCTCAAGCTGACAAGAAGCTCCGCGATATCCATATCGATCAGTTCGAGTTCAAACTGATCGGAATCCATCTTCGAAAAATCCAGGATGTCGTTGATCAGGGTCAGTAGCATCTGTCCTGAATCCCGTACTATTTCCGCATAGCCGCGCTGAACTTCATCGAGATCCGTATCCAGCAGAATTCCCGTCATGCCGAGAACCCCGTTCATGGGGGTCCGGATTTCATGACTCATATTAGCCAGAAATTGGGACTTGGCTTCGCTGGCCGCCTCGGCCTGGTTTTTTGCGTTTAACAGGGTGTCCCTGGACCGCATTCTTTCAAAAGTCCGGGCGAGAAGAGGCCCCAATTGCGCCAGAAAGTTCTCCAGTGCGGAATTGCTCACCAGGCGCTCGGCCGCAAAAAACTCGACCACTGCAACAACGTTCCGGGCGATGGATATGGGAACAACACATGCACCCGTAAGTCCGGCTTCGAGCGCGGCATCCAGCCGCAGGAAACGTTTCATTTCCCGGACATCGGGAATTATCTCGACCTGGCCGGAAGCCACGGCGCGCCCGATCAATCCCATACCATCATGGATTTTCGTCTTGCGGGTCGCCACCTGGAAGGAACCGAAAGCGGACGGGTCCTCAAGATACCAAAATAGCGAGCTGGACATTTTCTGACTGTCCAATTGACCCCGTATGTAAACATGCCCGACTTGCCATCCGAATTCGGTGCAGACAATATCGAGGCAAGCTGGCAGAGCCTCGTCCAGGGTAGTCGCTTCATTGATGGCCACCGCGACCCGTTGAAGGGTTTCTATCGAGTGGCTGTATTCCTTAATGACATGTTCCGCCTTGGCCCGCGCAATACTATGTCCCAGCAGCATACCGGCCTCCGATATGACATCTCGGACCTCCTCGTCGGGCGCCTTTTCATCGCGGGAAAAAAATTCAAGAATGGCAACAATTTCCTTATCGACGAAAACCGGCAGCATCAGCGCCGACAGCAATCCGAACTCCTCAAAAACTTTTGACCGAGCGATAGGCACACCGAGGTCCTCATGATTGGGCGTCCACAGCATTGCCCGCCGCTCTAGCGCCAGGCCGGGAATACCAACGCCCTTCCTGAAAAATGTTTCCCCGGTCACCCGCCGAAATTCGCCGAAACTGTCGGTATCGTTGATCTCCCAGAAATCGGTTGGCGTCAGGAGATCGGGATCATCTTCAGACACCAGATAAACATGCCCGACAGACCAGCCCGTATAAGCGCATATTTCCTTCAGGCAAACTTTATAGGCGTCGTTGACGCCGGCCGCACCGTTCGCCGCAACCGCCACGTTTTTCAACAGGCGAGCCGAATTGATACGACGCTGCAATTCACGTTGGGTATTGGTACGCTCCGAAATATCGCGGATCGTCGCGATATATGTCAGGTCTCCATCGCTAACGAATTTCGTCAGGTTAAGTTCCGAGGGAAATTCGGACCCATCACGACGCAGCATCATGAGTTCGTTGGTGCGTGCGCTGACCAATTGGCCAGGCTCTCTCTGCGAAAACTTTTCAAACGTTTTCAGAAGCTCCGGCCTCTGCCGTTCGGGAATTAATGTCGCGACATTCCGCCCGACTATTTCGCCAGGCGGATAACCGAACATAATTTCGCCGGGAGGATTCAAGGATTCGATCCGGCCATCGGCATCGTGAATAATCACGCAGTCGGCGACATTTTCGCCAATCTCATCCAGGCGCTTCTGGATCGCGAGCAGTGCATGCTGGTTTTTCTTCGCAAGCATTAGCGGAACCGCCATCACCCAGATCGCGAAAAGCGCCAATCCCCTATTTGAAATGACAATCCAGGGAACGCCCCCATCCGGCGAAAACATGAAACCAACAACGGTCAACACGGACGAGACGGCCGCCAGCACCAAAACATGATGATGATGGGGCAACCACCACGCCAACCCGACCAGAGCCACATAGAACACGCCGCCTGCCAGTCCCAGAGGGACCGACAGATCAAATATCAGGAATACGCAGGCGAGAACGGCCGCGCATAACCATACAAAATACGGTCTGTCTGGATTGTAAGAACTGAGTGAATTCGTAAAAATGCCTGATCCAACAATATCTGCGAAGTCGCAAAAGACCACGACGCCTATTTTTCAAAAGTTAACTGTGACATTTGTAGCATTCGGTAATTAATAAAGAATTATTTTCAGCTACCAATGAGTAGATATCCGACAAGAAGAAAGACAGAAAAAACAATATATTACAGCACGTTAGATCCCGAACAAAGCATCAGCGTCAGTCACGCAAATCCCGTTAGCCATGGACAAACACCCCATCCGTGATGCATCGTCAACTCAAATTAGAGGCCCGAATCAGAGGACAGCCTGCCGCATGAAATTTGGAATATTCGATCATCTCGACCGGCGCGATGAGCCATTACAACAGTTTTTCAACGAGAGGCTGGCTTTCACCGTCGCTGCGGAGAAAGCCGGGTTTTACGGGTATCACATCGCCGAACACCATGGCACGCCGCTGGGGATGGCGCCGTCACCGAGCGTTTATCTGGCGGCTGTTGCACGGGAAACATCGGTCCTGCGCATCGGCGCCATGATGTATCTGCTACCGCTGTACGAGCCGCTGCGCCTGATCGAGGAAATCGGAATGCTCGACAATATCTCCGGCGGACGGCTTGATGTCGGCGTCGGGCGCGGCGTCTCGCCCCATGAAATCGGATTCTTCGGCATCAGCGAAGAGGACTCGTTCGCCATCTATGCGGAAGTTCTGGATATCGTGCTTACGGGGCTGACCGAAAAGACACTCGATTGGGAAAGTGATCGCTTCCAATATCATGACGTTCCCATGGAAACGCCAACGATCCAGAAACCAATTCCCCTGTGGTGCGCCCCGGGAAGTCCACAGAGCATCGATTTCGCGGCGCGCTACGGCATGAATGTCGTATCCCTCGGCCCGACGCCGAGAGTAGCGGAAGTTTCCGCTGCATATCGGGAAGCATGGGAACGGCACAAGGATCATCCGCTGCGCAAACACAGCGCGCGCACGGACCCCCTGATCGGCGGCTACCGTCTGGTGTATGTCGCCGACTCCGACGCCGAGGCAGTACGCTTTGCCCGGCCCGGTTACGACTACTGGTTTGGCCATCTCTCCAAGCTATGGCGGGAACGGGGTGGCGATTCCCCGCTTTTGAAAATGGACAGTTTCGATTTGGCGCGCAAACTGGGCGTGGTCATCACCGGCACACCCGATCATGTCCGCGAAACCCTGGCCGCACAGATCGGTGAAGCCGGATTCAACTATCCCATCTTGCAGTTCTGTTTCGGCGATCTCGGGCACGCGCGCGAAATAGCCTCACTGGAAATGTTCGCGGAACAAGTCA
Source organism: uncultured Rhodospirillaceae bacterium (assembly GCA_937916005.1). GTDB lineage: Bacteria > Pseudomonadota > Alphaproteobacteria > MPNO01 > MPNO01 > CALGIA01. Next base: position 1,256 of record CALGIA010000555.1, on the reverse strand, counting down.
TGCCGGCTTTCGCCAACCAATAGGATTGATTGCAATCGTCGGCGTCAGACGGCAAAATCCAGCGCTCATGAATGCCACCTCATCCAACCGGAGTGTCCCATATGACCGCTGCGACCCCCACTCTCGAAAAGCAACATGATCAACTGGATTCCATGGCGTCACGCTATGTCAATGTGGCCGACCTGCCCTGGACCGAGACAAAGTATCCCGGCGTGAAATTCAAGGTCCTGCTGGAAGACACGGATTCAGGCCTGTACACCGCACTGTTCCACTGGGAGCCGGGCTCGAAACTGCCCCTGCATGAACATGTCGGCATCGAACAGAGCTACATTCTCGAAGGCAGCCTGGAAGACCAGGACGGTGAATGCACCGTCGGAAACTTCGTCTGGCGCCCGGCGGGCAGCCGGCATGTTGCGGTTGCGCCCAACGGCGCATTGCTGCTGGCGATGCTGCAAACCCCGAATAATTTTCTCGAGGATTTATAGAGCAATCGGGCCACCACTTTTTACCGATTGTCCCATGGCTTCGACAGCGGCCACACCGGCGATGGCGTTTTCCGGCGAAACCGGAAAGGCCGCTTCGTCCATCGCCGCGACGGCAAAACATTCAAGCTGACTCCGCAAACTGTCAAATTCGGGAAAGTCGATCACCGTGGGCTCACCTATGGACGGGGTGAATTCAAACCGCGACGCGCCGCGGACCTCCGCCCAACCCTCGGTCCCGAAGAACACCACCCGCGCATAGTTCGCCGTCACCCCGATGGCGGTCAATAATCCGCTGGCGCCCCCGGCGAAACGCAGCGTGACGGTGGACGTGTCAGGGGCATCCAGATCGGTCGCCAGATGCAGCCCCCGCGCCTGAAGTTCCTCGACGGGCCCGATCAGTTCGATCATCAGATACAACATGTGATCGGCCAGCGCACCGGCCGGCGCGACGGCGGAATTGGTCTTCCAATGTTCACGGGTCATGTTCGAATAGCGGCCAACGCAATAATCCCCCTCGGCGTGGACAATCTGGCCCAGATCCCCCGCCGCGACCCGACGGCGAAGCTCATCGATTGCGGGCAGAAAGCAACGTTCATACCCCATGCCGAGAAAGACCCCCTTTTTGCCCGCCGCCTCATAGAGCTCCACAGCCTCGGTCCGGCGCAGCGCCAGCGGCTTGATCACCAACACATGCTTGCCGGCGTCGATCGCGGCGGCGGCGTGTTCCACATGAAGATCGCCCGGCCCGCAGATGACGACCCCGTCTATCGC